>NZ_JACJEZ010000014.1:0-95092 GCF_014164365.1 Pseudoalteromonas sp. SG43-6 | reverse complement strand
ACTGTATCTGTAACGTTTACTGTACCTGTAACGCCTTTATCATTAGACATATTTCACCTCTATATATATTAAATAGACTTAACAAAACAAAACCCATAGATAGAAATTACAACAAAAAAAGGGGTATCACAAACATATGAAATATCAATAAAAATGCAAAAAAAGCAATTTTGGGTAACCAATGGTTTAAAGTGATAATTCTAAGATACCCATTAATAGCGTATAATATAAAGTAGTAAAAAAAACCAACAACAAAAGATAATAAAAGGTACTCTAAATTATGCCCGAAAACTCTATGCAGACCATCAATCAAGAAGAAAAAAATATATTTTTTTCATTATTAAATAAAGAATTTAAAATTGACGGTAAAAGCTTAATCAAAAACTATATAAACACTCAAAAGTTAGCTTGGGAACAAGTCTTATTGCTTGCTATAGACTGTCGGCAACGCGGCTACAACTCCGAGTTATATGAAGGGTGTGAAGGCTTTCTATCCAAGATGAAATTAATTGCGCTTACTGAAAAAATTTGTTGTTCAAATGAAAACTATAAAGAAGATTCACCAGATTTTGAACTTCTCGAGTTTGTTTTAAATATGCTAGACAATAACAATGGAGTTATGAAGTTAACTAAGCAACTTTTATTCAAAAGCAAAGAGGAAGAAAATCCAGAAAAAATAATCTTATTACTTTCTCAAATAGAAAATAATCGAATATCATTTTCAGGCGCTTCCACATCAATGATGCAAAGACAACCCTCCCCTACATACTCACATTACGCTATGTATGTAGCCCTCTACAGACCAACACAGCTATTTAGACAACTACTCAATATTACTCAATTATCTAAAACAGAGTTATTAGTCAAGGCCTTTATTTCTAGCTTTAAAGAATATATACGTAATGAGTACTCAAGGTATGGGTTCAATGATAATGAAAATAGTAACTTATTATATGAAGCTCAAAAGATAAAAAACATTACCACTCTCAAAGTATTTTTAACTGAATATCCAACAACTATAGACAACAAAGATGTCAGTAAAAATTTCCTAGCAAAAATCATGGAACATATTTCTAATAACGTTGCATTAACATTCAAGCAAGTAACTATACCAAAACTTGAAGAACCTAGAGAAAAGCTAAATAAGACTGTATTTCAGGAACTGTGCAAAGTAGCGGTAGAAAGCAATGAGGTTAATATGAACTTCAACCTCAACTTCTTAAAAAATCTAATTAACTTAGGTCAATTGGATACAATAGTAGATGAAGTTCGCTCGAAGCTAGAAGATAATATCCTTGGCTCAAATACCAACTATAGAAGAGGTCACGCTATAGTTCCAGATGATTATAGTACTTCTTTTAGTGCACTCGGTACTTGGTATCAAAACTGCCAAACAGAGCTATTTCGAAAATTTGAAGATATTCCAAGACTTATAGCATCGATACTTGTTTTCGATATAAGACATAAAATTGGGATATTTGATGGAGGTTCATACCCAATTTTCGCTAAATTAAACAACAAAGAATTAGCATTACTCACAACAGGTATTATAGAAAACTGCCTATATATGGATGTACCATTTGAACACTTCATCGACATAACATTTGGAAGTAGATTTAGCTTCTCTATAAATAATGATAGAGATGAAAACATAGAGCAAAAGCTAAAAAAAGCTAATGAGTTTTTGCAAGAGCGTGGCTGGGGGATTATTAAAGAAGGCATGACTGGTGATTTCTGTAAACTACCCAACTCATTTATGGAAGTATGGGCAGTTAACGTCGAAACTAAACCTACTTTAGAGCGGATAAAAAAACTAGTAAATTTTGAAAAAGTTGGAAAAAGAAGATTAAATGCGAGTAATCTCATTATGGCTCAACAAAGAAAAGGGAGGGAATATACATACCCTATTAATACAAACTTCCCTTTACCTCTGTGGAGCTCACTAGAATTTAATATAAATATTGATGAGAAAAATTAAACCCTTTAGATTTGAGAATAGAATCGCCTGTAGTGTCAACTTTTTACTAAGCTTGATGAACTCTAATAATTAGCAGTTAATTGTATGATTTTTGACACAACCTGATACAGAATATTAAAGTCTCCTCTAAAGCGGTGACCAAAATAAGTTCTGCACTACAGCATAACTCAGAGGTTTCATGTTTATATAAGTCTTAACGCCTAGTTGAGCGGGCTAATAACACTGCTTGTAATATGTAAGAAAGCGAAATGTAACCAGCTATTTTATTTCCACTTAAGTCTTTACATTTATTTAACCAAAGCCTTCATTGAGCATCTTCGAAATTCCATCTAAACCTGGATAGATAGTTCGGTGATTTATTCCCAACTTGTTTAGTTCATGTCGTAACTGCGGTTTAGCCTCTTTTGGAATTAAAACTTTTTTATATGCAAGAAGTTTCGATGTATCAATATCTAAATTATGGGAAAAGCCAACTTCTTTAATATTTAAATATGGTATTGAAAAAGCACCTTCTTGAGCAGAAACCCGGTCATTAATGTAGCTTGAAAAGAAAAACTGAGTGCCTTTCCCTTGATGAATGTCACGTGTTGATGGAGCTATTCCTTTTGGCGCGCATAGGTGTAAGGCACCATTAAATTCATCGTACTCACGATTTTCAATTGCAAAGAACAGTGCTTTCAAAGGATTTTCACTCCAGTCTAGCAACCTTGTTGGCAGGCCATGATGTTGAGCATGAACGAGCCAATCGAATTTATTTTGAGGTTCATCCTTAAGATAAGGATAAGAGAACTTTTGAAACTCCCTAATCAAATATGATTCGAGCTCAAGCCAATTCCCGAGAGACATTGAATAGCAGCTTTCTGGATGCTTTATGCGAGCTAGCGACGGTTCCAATGACCATTCAAAGTTAGCTTGACCACGAAAAAAAGAGTATGGGGTGGGCTCTAACACTTGAAGCAATTCTGAAATACATCTAATTTCACTCATAACCTTCCCGAAAATATAACGCACATAGTAACTTCGAATTATTATATAGCTATTTTTTCCATTTTTTTGATTTTCTTCGAAATACTTTTTTGTTGGTTGTCGTTGGCAAACCCATGAAGCTAATATTTTTAACTTCACTAATAAGAAGTTCAAGATTACCCTGCACTCCCCCTATAAAAGATTGGTAACTCATAGACTTTGTAGAAATAGACTCTAATTGTGACTCCCACATTGCTGTCATATCTGGTTGTGATATTTGCTTGGGGAGCGCTGTAATTAGCTTGATACCAACTTCTGTAGCATGTATCTCTTTGCCTTTTTTGGTTAGATACTCTCGATTAAAAAGAAGCTCAATTATACCAGCTCTTGTTGCCTCTGTTCCGAGGCCATCGGTTTCCCGTAAAGCTTTTTTAATTGCGGCATCAGTAACAAACCTCGATATACCGGTTAATGCTCCTAACAGTGTTGCATCAGTAAAATATTTAGGTGGCGTTGTATTTCTCTCTATTAAATCACCTTTTAAACATTGAACTAGCTCCCCTACTGCCACATTTGGTAGATTGATTGAAGAAAATTCAGAAGCTTCTTTATTCTTCACTGAGGTAGGAAATAGATCCTTCCAGCCATTTATGACAATATCTTTTTGCTTACTAATGAATAACCCTGCTGATATTTCGGTATGTATTTGTTTATCAAGAAACTCGAAAGCAGGATAAAATTGAGCTATATATTGCCGTGCAACTAACTCATAAATGTTTTGCTCATCCGTTGATAAACTTCCTGTTGCTTTATTTCTTGCTGTCGGAATAATTGCGTGATGCGCACCAACTTTACTGTCATTCCAGACCCTGCTTTTAATACTAAGATCTGCATCTTTAATTATATTTGATGATTTACTCGATACAGTGCTAATTGCCTTAATAACACTTTGGACATCATTAAGGTGTTCTGTTGGTAAATACTGACAATCTGAGCGCGGGTAGGTAATCAGTTTATGCTTTTCATAAAGTTGCTGACATACATCAAGTGTTTTTTTTGCGCTCATGCCAAACGCTTTCGCGGCTAAAATCTGTAGAGCAGACAAACTAAAGAGCAGAGGTGCTTGCTGCTTTTTTTTATCTTCAATAACCTTAACAACTTTTCCTGATTGACCGTTTATACGTTCTATCACATTCATAGCGAGTGGTTTTGATACAACCCTATTTTCATTATCCATATAAGGCTCACAGGCGGCACTAGGCTTCCATTTACCTTGATACTTGATACCTTGCTCTGTTTCAAGGTTGGCTATGACTTCATAAAATGATTTAGAGACAAAATTTTTGATTTCAATATCTCGATTTACGATTAAACCTAATATAGGAGTTTGAACTCGACCAATTGACAATACACCTTGGTAACCTGACTTTTGACCTTGTAGGGTACACAGGCGAGTCATGTTGAGACCATATAGCCAATCAGCTCTTGCTCTAGCTAAAGCAGAAACAGCTAGAGGAATATAATCTTTATTAGGTTTTAAATTATTAACCGCTTTTTTTACAGCAGCCTCATTCATATCACTAATTAAACATCGCTGTGCGTTAGTGATCTTCGATTTAGTGGCACCACAATAATTAATCACTTCATCAACAAGAATTTGACCTTCACGATCCACATCACCAGCATTAATAATTATATTTGCTTGTTTAATTAGTTTTTTAATAACCGTGAGTTGTTTTTTCGTTTGAGATTTAGGCTTAAGCTGCCATTGAGTAGGTATGATAGGTAAGTCTTGAATAACCCATTTTTTATACTTTTCATCATAAAATTCAGGAGATGCTTGCTCTAATAGGTGACCTATACACCAAGTCACAATATCACCGTTAGTTGCTTCTATATAACCATCTTTCTTTTTTAATGGCTTAGGTAGTGCTTCGGCGAGAGCTCTCGCTAAGCTTGGTTTTTCTGCAATAAATAATCTCATTTCTTATGTTTATTAACTAAACCCTACATTAGATAAGTACTGTTTATATTAACAGTATTTCAGAGATTGTATATTGTCTTATTAATTAAAAAATTTTTAGAGTGCTTTGTTACATTGTCATCAAAATATTGAAGAGTCGAAAACGGTATTTATTAAACATACCTAGGTCTTCCAAGCTTAATTATACTTCTCCATAAGTAGCTATAACTGTTTCAACTGCTTGTATTTTCCCTAGTAATTTAGCGCTTTTATCACGAGCCAAATAATATTTCTCTGTAAGAGAGTCTCCCATCTCGGGTACGGAGCCTATTAAACGAATATACTCTTCTGACTCACCAATAGCAGCCATCATGTCAGCTTTATGCTTTTGGAGCGCTTCTTCTAATTTTTCAATGGCACTGCTCTTTAACTTTTCCTTATCAAATACGACTATGTCTTTTTTTTGTTCTTCAAGCTCAGGTATAAATACAACGTCATTAAATGAAGCTGTTTTTTTGTATACCATTTTGTGTGAACCTTTCACCCCGATCCTAGTTAAAGCACCAAGTTTAACTAGTTTAATGAGGTGCTTATAAGCATACCTCCGCGCTTCACTGGAGCACAAAACCTTCTCCGAGCGATTTAAATATTCATCTTTTAACTTCATTACGGTGAATTTATTGAAGTCTTTATTCTTTAAGATTTCTGCTAAAAGTACACTCATTTTTATATTTTTCATAAATTTTAACACACCAAATCAACATGCTCCCATAGCGGAGCAATTTTAAGGCTTTTCTCTGTGACAATCAAGCTCCGTTAGCGGAGCAGATAAAGCTATGAATATTGTTGGTGAAAACGTAAAAAAAGTGAGAGAAAGTAAGGGCTGGACTCAAGAGCAATTAGCGGCTAAGTGTAATTTGTTAAAATGGAATATTACCAGAAGCACCCTAGCGAAAATAGAATCTAAAGTAAGAAGAGTTACTGATGTTGAGGTAAAAACATTATCTGAAGCACTTGGGGTAAATGTGGAGATATTATTTTCTAATTAGCAATATAATGAAGCGGGCTTTGCACCGAGGGATTGATATAGCGCTCAATAGGTTGACGTCATTTGAAGATCATATATATCTAGCTGTGTTGTTAGCTAGCAGTTTTGAAAAACTCAGTTATTACACTCGATGTAACATCGAGTGTAATGTTGATAAACCTGTAAAGGAAAGATCTTTAAGTGACTTTTTATTTCCCAGTACGCTAGGTTTCTGATTAAGTATAACAAGCCCTTTTTCTACTAAAACAATTGAGCAAGTACCATCCATCATTTGATGAACTTATACGAATATAATTCTCATCCCTCAACCACCACAAATAATGTTGGCATATTTCGTCAATATGAGTAAAGTTGTTAAAGAGTTCCGTATTATCTTTTGAAATTTCAAAGTAAGCAGAAACATTAATTCCAATTTTCGATGGTTTTATATTTTTTGATATTGAAAAGTGCTCTAAGCAAATATGAAATATCTTCATTGTTTCACAATTAAATATATCTATATTATTCAAATCCACCTCCGACCTAGAGTGCCGTTGCTTACCAATAAAATAACATTAAGAGCAAATAATTTATCTGAGAACAAAAATATTTTGTCTAAACAGGCTTAACTTTGTCACCTACATTAGGATCATCGAAAGGCATAGCTTCTTTTTCTGGCTCTTCAACAACCTCACCACTCAGTGATGCTAGAAGTCCTGTTTGGCGACGAATTATGCGACCTCTTGAAACGACACGATTAGATTTGATAGTGGTTATTTTCGGCTGAACATGAGTTGCTGTACCTGTACCTCTGATAACTTCTAAGTTTCCTAAGCTTTCTCCAGTCTCAGGATCTTTCAACTCTTGTGGATCAATAGAATAAACTAAAAAGTGGTCTCCTTTCGTTATGCCATGCTCTGACCCTCGATTGATTATAAGGGTGTATTCGTCATTAACCCTTGCAACTAATGCAGGATAATTAGCTTTTTGTGTATTATCTGCCATTGGAAATATCCTCTAAAATAAAGCTAGGCACAGATGCTTTAACAATCAATTTTTTTAACTCATCATTAGAGTTAGCCATAATTTGACTTAACTTTTCTCCAAAGTCATAATTATCAGTAATTACTATTTGAACTTTTTTGTCGTTTTGAACATTTATTACTTTACCCACACCAACAAGCCTTTCTAAACCATCTTCCAGATAGTAAACAGAAATAATGGCATCATGAGACAGTAAAAGTGTTGGCTCAACTAGAAATAAAGCACAAGCGCCTTGATAGGCTTTTGGCGCATCTTTCACATACATAACACGAGGAATTTTTGTATCTGATCCCTGGCATGCAACCCAAGCAGTTCTCAATGCAACAACAACCAAAAAGAAAACAACTATTATAACCGGTAAAATGTATTTCAACTCAATACTAGTCGATTCGGGCACTAAATAAAAAACTAGAAATGCACCAATAAAACTTAGGAAAGTAAGAATCCCCCCCCAACTTTTTACTGTGCTCTCCCAAAGGAGATTACTAAAAGATAACTCTTTCATTTATTTATGAATCTCCTTAATTTTATTTTCAGTCTAGCATTTTGATAAGCTATCGAGTTTCTTTATACATTAACTTTCCAAGTAAAAAGGCAATGTGATATGTCGAACTTTATCGGTGAGCATTATCCATTCTTTAAACAAGGCCTTACTAATATTAAATAGTATGACTCTGAATTAAGTAAATAATCACATGGTCCTTACTCCCTACAAAGCATTTCTAAATACTTCAGTACCTTTTCTGTATCCAGCTCTTTTGGGGGGTTCTGAAGATACTCGTAGTAAAGTGATTTCAATTCATTAATAGCTCTGTTTTTGCGGTGCTTTTTAGCTTTGTTGCCACTTATATCAGCAGGTCTAAAAGTCAAATCTAAAAAGAAGTTTCGCACAGCAACTCTTATTCCATTATCGATAGAAAAATTACAGTCAAATTTATTATGGGCTAATTTTTTATAGTCGCCACAAGAGAGCATTAATTCTCTTATGAGATCTTGGTTTTCTGGGTTTTTGCTAACCTCAACATAATTTATCCATCCCCCTTCTTCAGGGCATAAGTATCCCGTCCATGAGTTTACTTTATCCTTTAAAGTTCCTGCTTGCACGTACACCAGTAGTCCTTTATGGGTTGCGCTCTTTTTATAACGAGTAAGAAGCTGTAATAACCCTTCAAAAATTTTATCGTTTGAATAGGCTATTTTGGCTTCTGCAATCCACTCATGTTGCCTAAGCTTTACAGTCAAATCAACAGCCCCCCCACTATAGGTTTGTGATGATGCCTGAAATACTTTAGTTGCTTTAAGCAAAGATGCAATGTACCTCGTTATAGTATCTTCATCTGCTGCAGTATAGGACTCTGGCTGCGATTCTATTTCATCAAGAAACTCTACTAAATACTCAAATAATAGATCTAAGAAATCATTATAAGAAATCTCGTGGTAACGACTTGCCAAGAGCCTGAGTGTTTTGTCTGCCTTAGCATCATTATTGATTTTATAAAAGATATCAGCTTCACTTCTACTAGTCATACTAACCATTTACCTTCGTATTACAGTAGAAACCCAGTCTAGATGGATCAAATTCAACTATCTCTATCCCTGAGACCTTATCCACAGGTGGCTCACTTTTAGACTTAGAATAAAAATATTCCTCAGCTGAAATTTCTATTGGATCTTCTCTGTCCAATGGAAAGTAGCAAAACGTGATTGATAAAAAGCCGACATCATCTGAAGTTAAATAACTGGTAACTTGGAGGACTTCACTCGGGGAATCACATTGCGATGCCTTAAATAATTTGGATATCGGATAGTAGCTAGTTGAAGGGTGCTCTTTGACATACTTAATGAAGTTACGTAAATAAGCGCGCATTTTACTTTGATTAGCTGCTTCACTATCATCTTTAAAGTCACTTTCTACCGACTGGACTAGTTTTTCTAATGGGCTGCATGTTTGCATATCAAGACCTAGATAAAACTTTATCAACCATAATTGATTGAAATAATGCGCTTTTAGGGTGTTTTATACCGAAGTATAAACACTCGTCGTTTTCCCAGTCACGCTTATGTGGGGTCAGAGATAGCTCTGTCTCCATGTCTATATTATTCCCATAGCCGTACCTGATGCGGAGGTACCTACAAATATATTTATGCTTATGTACCTGATCTGAAACCTCAACCTTTCGAGCACAGTAATCTTTTCTAGCTCGGCCATTTAAGTCTGCATCATCCCCATCTTCGTTAGTGGTCATCATAGCATACTGAACTCTGCCCTCAGTTTTATCGTCAAACAATGACGCTATAGCCTTGAATGAATTGACTGACCTCAAAGTACCTACTCGCAAGTACTGTCCAACAACGTTAATGAACTCCCTTTCCACTTTTTCAAAAGATGAGTTGATTTGACTAGCTGGTATCTTATTTGATATGCGAATTTCAAGACGTTCAGATTTGTGGGGGATAAATACAGTGTGGAAACTCTGAAGATACTCTGAAGGGGAATTTGAATTTCTTTTAATTTTCAAAACGGAGCTAAAAATGCAAGCTAACCCATCACCCATATCTGTAATTTTACATAAGTCTTCACCCACTTGATAAACAACTCCTGAGAAAAATTCTGTTTTCATTGGATAGTTGTCACGATATATAGACTTATATGAATTTACATCAACTTTCTTTATGGCATCACGAATATTTTTGGCTTCACTTAAGGACATTCTAACAACTTGATAGCTGTGATCCGCTGAAATAATAACTCTGTCAACAACAGATTCTAACGATTGCAGTGTACAGCCAACACTTAGATCATCGGCCAAATTATTGCTCAAGGTATTCCAGCGACCAGCAGTTGAAAAGGAAGACTTGTTTAATAAGTAGTTGGAATATCCCAACTCTTGTGTATCTAAAAGTCCTGTAATCACTTTATCTTGATGGGAAATTTGAGTTGGTTGAATAGCTGACGCTGCTCCTGCTGACATATTTACGATTCCATGATATTGAAAGCTAAAAATTTTAACTACTATAACCTTACAGGAAACTTTTTTATAGTCATATAAGCAAGGTTTTTACAATGCATTTAAAAATCCTGTCTAGCTAAAATTAATATAATTTTAAACAAGAGTTCACATTTCAAATGTGACCGCTGATAGGTTTTAGAATGATGTAATTAAATAGCTTACTTTGTTAAAAAACTTAGATGTCCTACTGAAAGTCAAAGTTAAAACTTAACGTCCGGTTCGCTCATACATACCAGACATAACCTAAACTTATCAAACTCTTCTAACTAGACGTGCTCTGCGTGAGCTACTTCATCAAGTGATTTATGCAAGTCATTTTTGAAATATGTTATAGATTGCTTTAATTTTATGAGAGCCTCTGTTGTTAATATTGACTTGTTTGCAATCCTACCTTCTAGCTCTGCGAGGGTCTGCTCCATAGCCTTAACTGCATCGTTCAGGCGAACTGCATTATATGTTTTTGAATAGCCGACAATCTCTGCAAAAGCCAAATGAATATAAGTTTCTAATGATGAGATATTAGAGTGCCCTGACCATTCTTTAAGTTGTATTTTAAACTTTTCTTGATTTAAAAGAGTGCGCCTAAAGTCATCAGTGTTGTTGATATTGTTCGCTAAGATTATCTCAACTAGCTTTCTTGTGATAAATGAATGGCGGAATTGATGCGGATGGAACTTTCCTTTGATACCTACAGCTTTTGCCCAGTCATTTAAGAGGGAGGTAATTGTTTTTTCTGAGAGAGGTTTACCTGTTGTACTACTTACGAAAAGAAACCCATGATCTTTTAAACCACGCTTTTTAAGAGTTCTATTAATTATTTTTTTTCTTATTGTAATGTACTGATTTATGTTGGCCAATATACCTGACGGGATTGGGATATAGCGTAGTGTACCCTCAGCTCTTTTTACTGTATTTATTTTCAAGCTGGGAGCATCATCAGCTAATATTGCATCTTTTATATCTTGCACAGTTATTAAACTGATCTCTAAGCGTCTAGCACCAAGATATTCTAGACACTGATAAAGAGCTTTATTTCTTTCCCTTAACTCTCGATTTTCTAGCCTGCAAATATAGCTCCAAACAGTAAGCATATCGTCGTTAGATGCTGGATAATTTTTTCTTTTTGGTTCAGCTGAAGGCATTGAAATATGAGTTCTTACAATAGTAAATTTATCAGGCCTACCTTCAAGCTTTACTTTAGTTTCTTTAAACTTTACTTTAATAGCATATTGATTACCTTCCCCTATAAAATTTTTTAGATCTTGTTCAATCTGAACGCTTTCTAAAAACATTAGGCATCTTGTAGCAATATCTCGAACTCTATTACTTCCCCGTTTTGCTTGTCCAAAAGTATTCCTTTCGGCTTGTAGACCCTGAACAAATAAAGTGAATGAACTGTCAGTCAGGCGGTGAAACGGCAATTTATTCTTATAGCAAAAATCAACTAAATGAATAAGGTTATATGCATAAGATGTAAGCGTTGAAACTCTAGCCGAACCATTTTCAAAAATTTTTCTCAAAAAAATATTAACTTCATCACAAGGTACATCATTAGGATAAGTGACAAAGGGCATATTAGTTATTTTTTTTGTAATACCTTTTTCATCAAAAATATCGTAAAAGGAAAAAAACATATATTCATTGATGATTGAAACAGCCATCTATTTACTCTCCGTAAAGATCCCTAAACTAAGCATTGCGTCCGTTTTCTTCGTAATAAAAGCATATTGCTCAAGTCGCTGTTCTTCAGTTTCAATTACTGCAATTTTTTTAAGCTCAGCTTTTAGGAGAGATACGACATTCCTCATCTCACTATGACGGTTCATCAGAATAAGGTTTTTTTCCTTTAATTCGGCAACCTTATATTTTAAGCCTGTCCGAGTTTTAGTGTTGGCTACAGTGCTAACTTTAGCTTTCTCAATAGCAATTATAGCGTTAGCTCTCAACTCATCTAACTCAATAAAACCTCGATTTAAAAGAGCATCAGAAGCAGTCTTTAATGTATTCAATGAGCAAGGTAAAATTTCATATTCAGGAAAGTCAAATTTTGCAAAACGTCCTTGTGACTTAAGAGCTATTTGTAATTTTTCATTATGTATAAAATTAGCAGGAGTCGTAATTATTTCTTTTAGTAGCTTTTGAGATCTGACTACTTTATGTTCATTAGCATCTTTTGAATTCATAATTTTAGCCCTCAACAAGTTCTTTTACGCGAAGAACGAGGTTAAAATCCTGTGTTTCTCCATCGCGTGTTGAAATAGTAAAAAATTCGGGCTCAAAGGTAATGGCCTTAATTTCAAGTAATGTAATGATTTTAGATTCGAGTTCTTGCTGTTTTTTTAGTTTAGATATGTGTGGGGATGTATCATAGCCATCGCTATAATCTTCTACTACATTCGATATTGTATCGAACAAAATATTTGCTTTGTTAACCCCAAATTGATTAGCGATTGTTTTTCTCAGCTTATCAATATCTTCAAGATCGTCATTAAGCACTTTTTCGGCTAAATAAGTTGCTTTAACTCCATTAAGTACCTCACCCGATAGACTTTCTGTTATATAGTGATATAAATGAGCAAAGTCTGTATGCCCCAGCATATGGCGAAGAACATCAATCCCATCGAAACCTTTTGACCAGAAAAAGACCATTGCAAAAAAGCGGCGAAGTTGATGCGTACGAATATAATATCGCCGATTACTTCCTTTATACTCAATACAATCCGTCTCAAAGTAATCACAGAACAGATCGGAAGCTAGGTTATATGAATATACATTGCACTTACTTAGCTTAAACCTTTGAGGGTTTACATAATTGAACAGCGACATTTTTTCTTTTTGTATTTCTGAATCTGCTATTTTTTGATTAAAGCGCTCTAGTTTAAAAATAAACCCTGCAACCGCGCGAGGTATAGGTCGTTCAATTACTTTATTTTCACCATGTTCGCCACCACTTCCTGACTTTTTCAATATAAAAATGAGCTTATACTCTAAACTCTGTCCTTCAATTGAGTTAGGGTCGACAAACTTTTTACTGTTGGAAACTATAGACGCGGAGTGACTTAAATTCCCAACTGGCTTGAGTGTAATAAGCTCACCAATTCGTCTAGCCATTATCGCGCCTATTAAAACTTGAATCGCTCCCATCAATACAGAGTGGAGTTCAATCAAACCTTTATTTGCCCTCAAATCCTCGAAGTTTAGCCCGACTTTACTTCCCCTCAAGGTGTAACATTCAACACCTAGATCAATAAGTGCTGGTGATATGTACTTAAGTATTTCAACATTTCTCCAACGCTCGAAAATACTTGAACCATTAATGCGGTCAACAGAAGAAAGTGACTTATTCTCTTTTGGTGCATTGTCCAGAACGTTATATACAGAATCTAAAATATCGTCCATATAGCCAAAACAAAATTCAAATGCATTCTTTATGGAACTAAATACAAGTGATGCAGGAAGAGATAAATAACGACCTGCAGAATAGACTTTAGTATTTAGTGATACTGTTCTCGCATTTATATCCCTAAACGCGTCATCCGAGATGTTTGCAGTATCATTGTTACTATTGGACGATAATATCAATCGAAAAGCAGAAAGAACCCGGCTAATGTATCTATCAGAAAACTCTTCTGTGTCGGCACTAACCGGTACTGCAAAAAACTCGGTTGGGTTTTTGACTATTAATTGCAGCTCACTTAGTGCGTTAAAAGATACATCTGATGGGTTAATTATCTTTCCTGAATATATGAGCAAAGATAACTTTCGATTCATATTGAGGCTACTTGAATAGTGTCCATTACTTTTTAAGAAACAACATACTCTCAACCGTTCTTCAATGCTTAAACCCAGAAGCATTTCTTCTGGCTGAATATCCCTCATAACGACAGGATACTTTTTCTTAAATATATCAACTTCTTTTTTGGTGATTGTATTGCAGTGAGTAGCAATGAAGTATTTCACTCTTGATGAATATCTATAAATTCCCTCGCTACTACCTGCAGATGCTAATGAGTTAATGATAGACATAATAAAATCACGATTAATAGAGAACAGGTGATTCTTCGCTAAGCCTATTTTATCTCCGTTTATTAATATTGCATTTATCAAGCTAACCACTAATGTAACTTTCATTTTAACAGTGATTTTTTTTGAGAATTTCCCCCCATTAACTAATGGGTCATCTGTAGCTAGTATCCAAGTTTTAAAAGTATTAAGTAATGGCCTATGTATTTCATCTGTTAGCTTATTCCCGTCAGATAAAACAACCTCTCCCCAATGGATATGTTTTGGTGATTCTGATAAATTTAATATCCAATCAGGAGCTTCAAAGTTATTGTCTAACCAATATGGCTTTCTACTATCATTATCTAACAGAGTCGTATTTTCATTTAAAACTGACTCAAAAAAATGCTGTCTATCAATATCTGTTGATGCAAGTTTGATAACACTTTCCATGTCAGACGCACTCAACTCATTGAATTTTTGCTTTCTATTTATAATGTTAGATAATATTTTTGAATGACTAACAAGCCTTAATGACATAGTGCATCCTTGAATTTAAATGGGCAAAGTGGGTTAGCTTTAGCTTCTTTATAAAGTGATTCAATTTCCTTTGAAACAAAACTAGCTTTTTCCCCTACACTTATTTCTAATTGTTTTATTAAAAAACATGCAGACTCATACCATTTAATAAAAAAATCAGATACTTCTTCAGTAGAAGATTCCACTACAGTAATTATGGCTGTCAGAACTTGAATGAGGGGAATAGAAAATGGTATGACTAGCTTATCAAAATCTCCTTTTATCTCATCAGGTTCAGCATTTATACTTGTTGCAACTTGCTTACCTTTGTAAAGGTGCTCAGGAAGATCACCAATACCATGATTTGTCATAAAAGTATCAAGCTCATTTACACTTAAATCTGCTGCATTACTTAGGTATGGTGAATGTTTCATTGCTTTACAAATAACTGCATTTTGAAAAATTCTAATCCACCTATTATTAAAATATTCAAGTATTACATCAGGTAAATAACTACTTAGTAAATCAGGCTTTAATTGTTTATGTCCTAACGCTTCAGACATAGCAACAACAGAATATGTTTCAAAATAAACTTGTAGAGCTCGACTCGACCTAATTGGCCGCAGATTGATATTACACGCTAAATCATTAGCTTCTTCTTTTGATAAAATAACCTCTCCTTTCTTATTAAGAGAAGCTTGATCAAATAAAGCATAAAATTGAGGTAAGGGCTGTATTTTTTTCCTGTTGCCATATGCAATTGTTGTAGGCTTTGAGCCAATAGATAAGCAATGTAAACACATAAATCTCCAATTATCATCACCTTGGCGCTTTAACCATTGCCTTGCAATATCAGTATATTCAATAAGATTTTTAACAATACTAATTGATCTATCGTTAAGTATCAGAATCTGCTCAGCATTATTGACTCCCTTACGCATTTTACAGCTGACAATCGCATATTGACTTCCTACTTGTACGAAACCTACTTTTTTTCCATCGCGATTAAATAACTCCCAATTTGCAATCCATGAGGGGGTTATTTGGGGGTGCTCGATGATTAACAAAGTTAAAAAACATAAAATATTTGTACTAGTGGGTATATTTAACTCCCGAACTAAGAAGTCCGCAGGAGCCTGAAGAGTCATGGGGAAGTTATGTAAGGGTTTGCTCCATTTATAGTGTTCAAATGTAGCGACTATATTAGGTAAATTATCAACCCCAACAGGAGCACTGGTTCCAGAGTTACAGGCTGGGAAATTTCTTACCACTCCTTCATTAATAAATACTTTATTGCGCTTCCGGCGGGAAACAAGCTCCTCCACTCTATTTAGTGCAACTAACTTAATATGCTCAATATCACGATTAATACGAGACGCGATAGCCTCTATTGCCTCACTATCAGATATAGATAATGGTATCCCTGAAAGAAGCTTTTGAGTGTTTTTTATATTTAATCCACCACCAGTTGATACTGAAAAACTACTTTTTGGTTGTACTTTATACTTTGGTTTTACAATTTCAAATTGTGGTAATCCAAAAAAATTAGTGTCGACAAAAATTTTCATATAAACATTAATTGCTTGGGTCCAAACTGTATTCAAAAAGTTTTCAATAGAATTACCCGCAAGTCTTTGATCTGCAATCATGCATCCTAAAACAGCTAGGAATGTTTTGTTGCTTTGTTTTTCTGATAGTGCTTCTCTAATCCTTACTTCACTTGGATACAATCTAGCAATAGTGTTGAGCAAAGGCATTATATTGCCAATAATTCTATATAAGGACGTTGATTTTTGTTTAGCTCCATAGTTCTGAATTGCCAGTAAGACTTCATTTGTAAATGTTGGTCCATAAGTAGCATGAATAGTTTCCAAATGAATAAAGTACATATCACCAAATTTACTTGTTACATTCCAACCACAAAACAGTTTAATTTTATCTATATTTTGAGGAGAGGCCTTATATCGTTCTATACAACTCATGGCATCTTTTGAAATTTTATTTTGTAAAACTACTGAAGGATTAAAGGTATGAAAACTTAAATCTAATGCAATGCTTGAAAATAACTTACCGATTTTTAATGTTATTGTATATTTTCTCGCGTTACTAAATTCGTTAAATTCCTCATACACAAAACCTATAAGTAGATAAAAATGATTTTGAAAGGTTTTTTCATCATTTAAAACATCAATAGCCGAGTAATTAATAACATGCTTGACACTTAAACATTGAGTATCAACAAAAGTTGCATAAATATTCAGTATCACATTAGAAAGCTTTGCATACCCCCCTTCTTCGCTCTTAGCTAAAATTAACTTTTTCAGTGGTTCTGAAAGTACATCTTTTACAGAAGAAAAGCCTTCAATTGCAACAAGATTCATAGTCGTAAACCTATATATTTGATTTGCACGTTAAGATTTTTTCTTTGACAATTGTCAATTAACATAATGGCATAGAATTCAATTAAAACTATTTTAAAACAATGAATTATATTAATTGACAACATATACCTTAAGGGGAAACGAGCAAGTGACCTATACACCAAGAAACACAATCGCCATTAGCCACTTCAATATAGCCATCATGTTTTTTATGAGGCTTTGGTAGCGCATCAGCAATGGCACGACCTAAAGATGGCTTCTCGGCTATATAAAGTTTCATAGGGCACTATCAACAACTGGTTATTTACACAGTAGTTTAGCACACGTAATTTAATCTACAAATAGTTAATGATTAGCTCTTTAAACTGCGATTTTTTCGCATAAATAAATACAACAGAGGAAGGTAGCACACAACGACAGTGCCAATATTGATTAAAGGTAATAACGTTTTATATAGCATAGTGCTATACGATAAATCCCAAAGGTGGCGATCCACTAATCTAAATAATTGTAAGATAGGCGCACTGATTACAACCAATTGACCGATCACACTTTGCCAAAGATACACTTTATCTTTAATAGCCCAGTAAGCAATCAAAGCCATCCAAGCAATATCATTAAAAGCCCAAACTACATAACGCCAAATATAAGGGTCATCTAACTCTCTAAGGCTTGAATAAATCACAGCGCCATACAAGAAGAAAACAGCTGTAATCAAGACAAAGCGTAATGCCAACCAATCCTTACGTATGTAAAATACAAAAATAGCTGGGAGTAAAAATAACACCCAGCTATATTCAAGTATAAAAATTAAATTGTTCACCCAATTAGGCATTGACGTTACTTAACATTCTTCTCTTCATCATCGCCACCAGAACCATTGCCCGGCATATAGCTATATTTATCAACGTTTTTCATCAGACACTCCGTTACACTTGTTAAAAAACTACTTTAAGCTAAATTAGGTATTTTGCCAAGCATCTTAACGAACATCTATCGGATCTGATTCCTTAGCCTTGCCTTGCATTATTGAAATTTCCACGCGGCGATTACGTCGTCTATCCGCATCAGAATCATTTGGAACAAGTGGTCGAGTTTCGGCATGACCGACAACAACCATTCTGGTTTTATCAAAGCCTTGCGCTTTTTGCATTTCAGTTGCAACCGCAACTGCACGCTTCGATGATAAGTCCCAGTTATTGGTATACAGCTCATTCGAAACTTGAAAATCATCAGTATGACCAGACACCGTAATTTCGCCTGGCACATCTTTTAGTAACGCAGCTATATCACGAATGATTGGTTTAAACTTAGGTTGTAAAAATGCACTCCCAGATGGAAATGAACCATTTTCACGAATACGAATAATAATTTGCTGACCTAATGATTCCAACTCAACAGCACCATCCATGATTTGTTGTTCCAATTGCTGGGCTATCTTTTTAACTAACTCATTAACCTGCTCTTGATCAGCTGCAGAAATAGATTGTTCTGATGCTTGTTGTTGCGCTGTACTTTGTGACTCACCGCCACGCTTATTACCGCGTTGCTCTTGACGACCGCCAGCTGAGCTTTCATCACCAGCCTGAAACTCAAGCATTTGCTGGGTCATTTCGACAGTTTGCTGTTGAATGGTTTCGATTGGAGTAGGTTCAGGTTTACCTGGGGTGAACTCCATCGCGATAACGGATGTTCCTTTGGGAATATCTTTTACTTCTATTTTATTTTGTACACCAAAGGCAAACTTCATTGAGCCTGCGATTTGTTTAAATTTAAGTACATCCATTTCTGAAAACGCGAGTAAAAGTACAAAGAAGCACATCAATAGTGACATCAAATCCGCGAAGGTACCCATCCATGCTGGTAACCCGGGTGGTGGACACTTGCACTCTTGATCTGACATGCTTACTCCTCAGTATCCACTTTTCGTTTTGATTCAGCGAGGTAGTTTTTCAAAATACCTTCGATGACTTTTGGGTTTTGGCCATCTTGTATACCTAATACCGCATCTAAAATTAGCCGCTGATTCATTGCTTCTTCGTCTTTACGCAATTCCAATTTTACTTGGATAGGAATTGCCACCACGTTTGCTAAAAACGCACCATATAATGTTGTTAAAAGCGCTACCGCCATCGCAGGACCAATCGCTTTAGGGTCATCCATATTCGACAACATCGCAACTAGACCAATCAAAGTACCTATCATACCCATCGCAGGCGCAATATCGGCAAGCGCTTTAAACAAACCGGCCCCCGATTCATGACGAGTAGAAGTAAGAGAAATATCTTTTTGCAAGGTGGCACGAACAACATCAGCGTCATGACCGTCAACAAGCATATCAACCCCTTTACGCATAAACGCATTGGGTATTTCTGCTTCCTCAAGTGCTAAAAATCCGCCTTTACGGGCCGAGTCTGCAAGTTCAACTGCTTTTTCGATAAGCTCTTCAGGTGACTCTATTTTGAACATGAAGGCTTTAGCCGCGACTTTACCGATACCGAGGAATTGACTCATCGTATAGTTTGATAACACTATAAAAATCGAACCACCGAAAACAATAACCACCGATGGCGTGTTATAAAACATAGCCACTTCGCCGCCACTACTTAGTACCATTGACATAGCAATAAGACCAATAGCTCCGAGAATACCTATAATGGTTGCTAAATCCACTTACCCCTCCAGAGGAATCGATGCTTTGTTGCTACCAGCAACAAATTTTTATTATTAACAGCTTATCGGCAATCTATTGAATTACTTAAACCATTTAATGAAAAAAATGAAATGAAAGTTTTCAACCCTGTTTAGCATTTTAAGCTACCATTGATAACCTGCAAGGCTTAAGTAAAGGTATAAATAATTAAAAGTGGCAAGAAAACAATTAATTATTCAAAAAAAATGCATCACCCTTTGACCTAGTTTAGCATTCCCCCTAAAATTGGCCTCACATTTCTATCATCTAAGTTAAATCAGTATGGCGACGAAAAAACCAGAGAACCTAAGCTTCGAGCAAGCGCTTGATGAATTATCCTTAATCGTCACAGAAATGGAGCAAGGAGAGCTTTCCCTTGAGCAATCATTAAAACAGTTTGAACGCGGTATTGCTTTAGCCGGCGCATCTTCAAGTAAGTTACAACAAGCTGAACAAAAAGTAGCTATTTTAATGGGTAGTGATAGTCAGTCACCACTTACTAACTTTGATAATGATTTGGAATAACGGGTGTTAATAACAGAGCAAATAAAATGTGCTCAACAAGATGTTGAAGCCACTCTCAATCGGTATTTTGAGCAACCGCTCGATACCGAGCACAGCATCAAACAAGCCACCCACTACAGCGTTTTAAATGGCGGTAAACGATTACGACCATTTTTAGTGTATGCCACGGGAAAAATGCTTGGCGCAAATAAACAAGATTTAGACGTGTTGGCTGCTGCTATTGAATGTATTCATAGTTATTCGTTAGTTCATGATGATTTACCCGCGATGGATGACGACGACCTGCGACGTGGTAGACCGACTTGCCATATTGTCTATGGCGAAGCTCATGCTATTTTAGCCGGTGATGCGCTGCAAACATTAGCGTTTGATTTAATTGCTAACCATTCATTTAACGTTCCTGCACAGCAACAGTTAAAAATGATTGCAGCACTTGCCAAAGCATCGGGTATTGAAGGTATGGTCGGTGGTCAAGCACTGGATATTGCAGCGACTGACAAATTAGTCAATTTAGCTGAGCTCGAACGTATCCATAAATTAAAAACAGGTGCTTTGTTAAATTGTGCAATTACTTTAGGTGCATTATGCGCAGCTGATACAAATCAACAAACATTATTACAATTAAAACAGTTTGGTGATGCAATTGGGCTGGCTTTTCAGGTGCAAGACGATATTCTTGATATCGAAGGTGATACCCAAGTCTTAGGTAAACCACAAGGCTCCGATGTTGCAGCAAATAAAGCGACCTACCCTGCTCTACTTGGGCTTACAGGTGCAAAACAAAAAGCACAATCATTACTAAAATGCGCACTCGATGCGTTAGCAGCAATAGATGCTGACACTTCTGAGCTAGAAAACTTGGCAAAATATATTGTTGAACGCGATTATTAATTCTAGGCTCTAGCTTGAGCAAGTAATGATGTACAAAATAACTAAAGAATCAGAGTAATATTACGCTATAATGACCTCTGGTTAGCGAAGGATGTATTAAAAATCATGACACTTGATAGTAGCAAGTATCCATTATTAGGTTTGGTTGACGAACCAGCCCAGTTGCGTGATTTAGCGCAAGACAAATTACCTGCTTTTAGTAATGAGTTACGTGATTACTTACTAAACTCAGTCTCGCAAAGTAGTGGTCACTTAGCATCAGGTTTAGGCACAGTTGAGCTTACTGTAGCGCTTCATTATGTATATAACACCCCTGAAGATCGCTTAGTATGGGATGTAGGCCATCAAGCATACCCACATAAAATTCTCACAGGGCGCCGTGATCAAATGCACACGATCCGCCAAAAAGACGGTTTACATCCGTTTCCATTTCGTGAAGAAAGCCACTACGACACTTTTAGTGTTGGCCATTCAAGCACCTCGATTTCTGCTGCTTTAGGCATGTCAATTGCGGCGCAAAAAGAAGGCAAAGGACGAAAAACAGTAGCGGTTATTGGTGATGGTGCGATTACCGCGGGCATGGCGTTTGAAGCAATGAATCACTTAGGTGATGTTAAATCTGACATGCTGATCATATTAAACGATAACGAAATGTCGATTTCTGAAAATGTCGGTGCACTAACTAATCATTTCGCTCGTATCTTATCAGGCAGTTTTTACACTAACATTCGTGAAGGTAGTAAAAAGCTGCTATCTGGCGTGCCACCAGTAAAAGAATTAGCCAGCCGCATGGAAGAGCACTTAAAAGGCATGGTTATCCCAGGCACCTTTTTTGAAGAGTTAGGCTTAAATTACATTGGCCCAATTGATGGTCATGATGTAAACATGTTGGTTGATACACTGCGCAATATGCGTAACCTAAAAGGGCCGCAGTTACTGCATATCAAAACCCAGAAAGGTAAAGGCTATAAACCAGCAGAAGCAGATCCAATAGGCTATCACGGCGTACCTAAGTTCGACCCTGCGATTTCCAGCCTACCAAAATCAAAACCAGGCGCTGCGACTTTTTCTAAAGTATTTGGCGATTGGTTGTGTGACATGGCAAGTCAAGATGAAAAGCTTATGGCAATCACCCCGGCTATGCGTGAAGGCTCAGGCATGGTGCGTTTTTCAAAAGAATACCCTGAGCAATATTTTGATGTTGCCATTGCCGAGCAACACGCGGTTACTTTAGCCGCAGGTTTTGCCTGCGAAGGCTTAAAACCAGTTGTCGCTATTTATTCAAGCTTTTTACAACGTGCCTACGATCAGCTTATTCACGATGTTGCTCTGCAAAACTTACCCGTGTTATTTGCAATTGACCGTGCTGGTATTGTTGGTGCTGATGGCGAAACTCATCAAGGCGCATACGATTTAAGCTTTATCCGTTGTATCCCCAATATGATTATCATGGCACCGAGTGATACTAATGAATGTCGTCAAATGCTGTACACTGGTTATCGTTGTAACAGCCCTGTTGCAGTTCGTTATCCTCGTGGTAGTGCTGGCACAACTGAAATCTGCGAGCAAATGACTGAGCTTGAAATTGGTAAAGGTCGTGTGATTAAACAAGGCGCTAAAATCGCAGTTTTATCCTTTGGTACTTTACTTGAAAACGCTCAACTGGCAGTCAATGAATTAAATGCTAGCCTCGTTGATATGCGTTTTGTTAAACCTCTTGATAGCGCACTAATCGACACTTTATTAGCCGATCATGACGTCATTGTAACCCTTGAAGATAACGCGATTGTTGGTGGTGCAGGCTCTGCTGTTAATGAATATTTAGCAGCTATAAAAGCAACAGTAAGCATCCTTAATTTAGGTATTCCTGATGAGTTCATCAAGCATGGCACGCAAGAACAAATCCATGATGAAATGGGCTTAGGCTCACAAGGTATACTCGATAGCATAAAAAACTTTATTACTAAGTAACCAAAGTTTAAGTTAATAAAATAACAAAGGAGCGTAGGCTCCTTTGTTATTTATTTTCAAACATTTAAAAAAATCTCACTTTTTTTCAACTTTCTTGCATCCAATTATTTCCCTGCCACGTTTATTCACTGAGGTTAGCTCGTGAGCAAAGTGTTCACGCTTTTATATAATACCAATCGACTTAAATATTTAGCCTTTCTAGCGTGCTAAATAAAGCGCTAACGGCGTTATGAATTTTTCATGTAGAACAACTACATATAAAAATTTATGCCTTGTTATCACTCTATTTATCCGTCGCTATAAATGACTAACAACTTAACACGATTGGTATAAGCTGTTTTAAGCCAAGCTCTTTGTATGTTCACATTTGATGGAATATTTAAGAAGGTACAAGTTATGAAAACGTTAAAATCAGGCGAAAGCACCAAATCTATTCACGCACAATTAATGACCAGTAAACTTTGTTTGTCTGCGCTTACTCTAGCAATTTTGATTGGCTTAACCGGCTGTAGTGGCGATGATGGAAAAGATGGCGCTGTAGGCCCGCAAGGTGAAATGGGCATGGACGGCGTCGATGGTAGTAATGGCGCTGATGGGACAAATGGTAGCGATGGCACGAATGGATCAGATGGTACTCCAGGATTTGCAGCAGCAACTTTTATTTTGGCTAATAATGGTGCTGATAATGCAGGCACCGTTGATTTGATTAATCAAAATGCTGCAAAGTTAAAAACATTTAATAGTGGTGCAAATGAAGGTGTTGCATTTGATAGCTTAGGTAATTTAATTCAAGCCAGCGATTCTGGTAATGGCGCTCTTAGCACCGTTTGCCAAGTATTAAGCCGTGCCGATGGGGGTATGTTTGACAGTAATCGTGATCGTACCATTACCGGCAGCAACACTACGTTAGTCAATCCCAAAGGTATTCATATATCAAATAAGCGCGGACTCATTTTTGCCGCTGACTTTAATGCCATGCAGATCACTGTCTTTGGTGCTACCGCCGCAGGAAATGCAGCGCCTTTAGCTAGTACAGTTACAGACGCAAAACCGTGGGATGTAACATACGATGATATAAACGATCGCTTATATGTGGCACTCACTAATGGTGATGTTGCAGTATACGATAATTATGTAGATGGTGGCTTTACCGCTATGGCAACTCGTACAATCACACCCAGTGATGCAAGCGGTAACAAAGTTTCCGTTAATATTCATGGTATCGTTTATGATGCTGATACAAATAAATTAGTACTTTCTGACGTCGGCAGTGCCAGTGATGCAACCGACGGCGCATTATTTGTGATCAACAACGCATCCCTTGCTACTGGCAATACCACGGTTGCTCGCAGTATCGCTGGCCCTGCTACTATGCTTGGTAACCCTGTGGATATCAGCCTGACTGGTAGCGACTTACGCGTTGCAGAAAAATCTAATGATGCAATTCTGGTATTTAGCAATATCTTTAATGGCGTCAGTGGTGACATTAGTCCAGATAGCGTCACCGCAACGATTAAGCCAGAGTCAATAACCGCAACAGTGATGCATAATGATATGCCTGATGTATCTGACAGTTATATGACTAATATGCCATTGATGGGTATTGCTGTAAGTAGTAATCCAAGCGCGGCAGGCCCTACAACAGGACAAATTTCACGTCTAAATGCACAGTTAACAAGTGAAATTGGCAGTTATAATGCAAGTCAAACAATCGAAAGTGTTGCCTTTGATAAAGCCGGTAACAGCTATGCGAGCTTTGATAACAGCACAACCTCTGTAGGTGGAATTGTTATTTCCAATAAAGTCGCGATGCACCGTGATGGCGAGGTATTTACACTAAGCCAAGATTCTATCATCAGCGGCAGTAATACCGGCCTAATCTCGCCAAAAGGTATTGATGTAGCATCAGACAGTGGGATGATTTTTGTCGCTGAAAACAATGCCACAACACCGGGAATATTAATATTCTCAACATGTACTACGGGTGATGTAACGCCCCTTTTGACGCTCACAGCAAGCGGTGGTGCACGTCCATGGGATGTTGACTATGATGTCACTACTGATAGAGCATTTGTGGCATTAACCAATGGGACTATTGCTGTTTTTGATGAAGTTAAAAGCAAGCTAATGGCGGGTATGAGCACTGTAACCGGGGAAGATCGCTTAATTACACCCGCAACAGCAGGAGTCGCATTCCCAGCCCCTACCAATATACATGGCATTGATTACGATCCACTAAGTGACTCATTAATTGTCTCAGATGTAGGCAGTGCCGCTGACGCCACTGATGGTAAATTATTTGTATTAAATAATGCAGGAACCGGATCAGGTTTGAACAATGTCAGTGTCAATATCGCCGGACCTGCAACCATGCTCGGTAATCCTGTCGATATTATGTTTACCGGCAATCATTTATACGTAGCCGAAAAATCAAATGGCTTAGTCATGCGGTTTGATAATATTCTCAATAGCCCCAGCGGTGATATTGCAGCCAGCGTAAGCTACTCATTCACAGCTCCTGAGTCTGTTGCTATTTTACCAAGCTGGCTAAATCGCTAACCATCAAGGACAGTTAAATTAACTGCCTTTAGTTGGCCTCCCAATGCCTTAACTTTTCGAGTTAAGGCATTTCTTATCTTTAACTAACAGCAGTCTTAGAATAAGCAAACGCATAATTAGCCAATTAGCGCATCCACACTTTGATATCTGCTAAACCATTAGCTTGTAATACACTCAGTTGTTGCTCAACATTGTTGGTTTGCTCAAACTCAAAGGCATCTAATTGTTCATCAAAGGTGATGTTTGCAACACCATCGCCACCGCGCTTTTTAACTTGATGTAGCGCGATATCCGCTAAGTTGACAGAGGTTTCCCAACCAATAACCTGACCACCTAATAATGGTAATGGGTAAAATGAAAAGCCAATCGATGCGGTCAAGTTTATACTGTCACCACTGGGCAACTTAAATGTGTGATCAGCGATTACTTTACATAGCTGCGCAACATAACTATCGATTGCAGTGCGTTTAAAGTCACGTAGCAGTAACAAGAATTCATCACCACTCCAACGGGCAACATAATCAGATCCTTGGGTACGAGAGTTAAGCAATGCAGCCATTTGCTGCAAACAACTATCACCACCAATCGGTCCATAAGCGTCATTAATGCGGCTAAAATTATCAAAATTAATGATTAGCAACACCAAGGATTTTCCCTGCGCTTGTAATGATTGTGAGTTACGCTGAAAGTGCTCTATATCTTTTGGTAGTTGATCAAATAAGAAGCGACGACTTCTCAGCCCAGTAAGCTCATCTGAGTGACTCATAAGCTTTAGCTGTGAGTTAACTTGATTTAGCTTATCATTAGCTTGTCGCAGCTCCCCGGTGCGCTCCGTGATCAGACTTTCAAGCGCGGTTTGCTTACGGCGCTCTTGCTTTCTAAATACCCAAAACACTAAATAAAATAATAAAATAAAACTACCAGTGATCAACAACCGAAAATAAATTGTTTCATCAAACCGTCTTGGTACCACAAATGAATATTCCGTACGTTGCGCCTTCTGCCAGCCTTCACCTTGTCGTTTAGCCTCAAGTTGAAACAAAAATGCACCAGGCGGTAAATTGGTATAAATAGCTTCACGACGGGTATTAGCATAACGCCAATCGCTGTCTAAACCAGTTAAACGATAGCGAAACTCAATACTGGTCGGTGCATAATAGTCTATCGCTGTATATTTAAGGGTGATATCACGTTCATCGATTTCTAATTCAGGATTACGCCCTAATGCAGCTGTTGCAAGTTTACGTATCCCAGTATTTAAACTCTCAACCTTTGGCTGTAATGGTTTAACGCCAAACAGCTCAATATCCTTAGGGATCTCCACGACCCCCTGTAGGCTCGGATACCACATTGAATTACCTAACTCCGCCACAGCGTCATGGCCAAGGCCGGTACAACACTGGCTGGCCTTACCGTCAAGTTGACGATCGTATGACGAAATAACCTGCTCTACTTTTAAGCTTTCAATATCGGTACTAAACTGTTCAACCGGCATTCGGTAGACACCTTTCATGGTACTAACCCATATGCGCTTGAGCTTTTCATCATAACGTAAACTAAAAATAGAACCGTAAGGTAAGCCATTGGTAGCATCTAACTGACGCCAATGCCCTTGTGTGCTTCGATAAAATAAACCATCATTTAATGAGCCGATTAATATACCAACTCCATCAATGTTTAAGATGCTTGTAACATAAGCACTTTCAAGACTAGTTTGATCGCCAATTTTTTCAATACCACGATCAGTAAAGTAGTAAGCGCCTTTGCTAGTGCCAATTAAACCAAAATTAGCTTCATCAACGACATAAGTAATAAACTTACTGCCTAAAAATGCGTTATAAGCAAATGGGGTTAAACCACCGTAACTAAGCCGATACATACCCCGGCCAGTACCAAGCCAAAAGCCTCCTTTGCTGGAGCGACTAATCGCAAACACCGGGTTATCTTTTAAAGCGCGTCCAGGGACAGTGAACAAGGTGTTGTTTTCATAAATATACACACCACGTCCAGTGGCGATATATAAACGTGAGCCATCAAACTGTAAATCATGCACGGCTGCACGTCCGTATTGATTACTTGGGATTTGATTGATAAAGTTTTTATCTAAATCAAAGTAGCCTACACCACTGCGGTTAGCGACCCACAATCTCCCATCGGGCGCTTGGCTAATGGCCATAACCGCTTCGGTCATTTGTGATATAGCTGAGTGACGTTCTATTCGGCCTTCGTGCGCAAGCCATAATCCTTCACTAAAACTCGCAAGCCAAATATTATTATCATTATCGCGATATAAATCAGCAAACCAAATACTTTGGTCAAGTTGGCTCGGTTCAACCCATTGCCAATCGCCGGAGTTGTCTCGAAACAGTAAGCGCCCATAGGTCGAAATCCACAGTGCTCCATTTGAGTCACTCATAAATTTATAAACCGCTGAGTTATTCGCATTGGGCAGTGGAAAGGGCCTTAACTCGTCATCTAAATCTAAAAAGTAAGCACCGAGCTCTGACGCTAAATATAAGTTGCCTTCCAGCCATGCTAAATCATGAATAATCGTTTGTGCTAAACGCTCAGGTATAGATACCTTAGCAGTTAGTTCTAAGCGTAATTTTGCAAAATCAGAGGAGGAATTAGTTAACCGTAGCAAGTATCGTTCATTCACCAGCCAGATCCCTTCTGGCGATAATGCCAGCTGACTGACAGTACCAACAATCTGCTTTACTGAACTGGCACTCATTACAGGGACTAGTAAGTCATGCACTGCGCTGACATTGATCTGATTGCGAGATACAAAGTACAGGCCATTCGCTGCTATCCAAATACTGCCTTTCGCATCTTCGATAACATCGCGTACAGGGCCTTTTACACTAAACTCTTGCGCTGCCATAGTGGTGGGATCGATGACCACAATACCATCTTTAGTACCAATCCATAAATAGCCTTCGCTATCGACTAGTAATTTATTAATGCCGTTACTGGGTAAGAAATTACTATTTAAGGTGTTGTAATTAGTGAATGTATTGCCATCAAAGCGACTGAGGCCAAACTGAGTTCCCAGCCACATATAGCCTTGCTTATCTTGCACGACACTTTTAAGTGACTGCGATGGTAAGCCATTTTGCATATTCCATTGTTTTACAACATAGTCGGTAATTGACGCCTTACTTGGCATACTGCAGAACAGCACAATAATAACCAATAAAAATCGCATCATAACGTCAATACCTCGTTGCAAAACTAAGGTTAAAAGGGCAAATAACCCATTTTAAACAATGCCTGAACACAAATTAAAGAAAATATACCAGCTAAAACATCATCCGCCATAATACCTACACCACCATGAACCCGCTTATCAAGAAAGCGAATAGGACCTGGTTTAGCGATATCAAAAAAACGAAATAACAAAAAACCCACTAACAAAGACTGCCAACTTAATGCAGCTCCGATCATGGTAATGTAAAATCCGGCAACTTCATCCCATACAATCGCGGGATGATCATGTACTCCCAGATCATCAGCGGTTTTGCCACATGCCCATATACCAAAAATACTAATAACTACCGCAAATACAATTTGTAACCACAGCGGGAAATACATAGTAGTAAAAATAAACGGTAGCGCAGCAAAGGTACCAAACGTACCCGGCGCTTTAGGCGCTAACCCTAAACCAAAGCCCAAACCAAAAAATTGATGAGGGCGCTTTAAATTAAATAATGCAGGTTTATTCAAACCGACTCCTTGGTGAAGTGTTCAAAACCAGCATCATCATATGCTAATTTTTCGCCATCGAGCATCAGCTCAACCTCGCCTTCACCACTTTTTATTTGTCCAATGCAGGCTGCATCTACACCATACTGGCGCAATTTCATTTCCAGCATACTTTTATTGCTATCAGGTACCGTAAATAACAACTCATAGTCATCGCCATAATTGAGGATAAACGGCAGTTGTTGATCTCGTTCTAAAGTAGCACGCAATGCATCCGAGGTTGGTATTTTATTCACATCAATACAAGCGCTAACTTGCGACAGAGCTAAAATATGCCCAAGATCTGCCAATAGACCATCTGAGATATCAATCGCTGATGATGCTAAACCGCGTAATACTTGCCCCGCAGCAACACGCGGAGTTGGGTAATCAAATCGTTGATTAACGTACCTTAAGTGCTCTGGAGCAATCTTAATCTCTTGCTTACGAGCTTCAATCGCAAGCCCGGCATCACCTAGCGGCCCTGTAACATAAACCCAGTCACCTACTTTAGCACCGCTTCGGCGCAGTGCTTTACCTGCAGGCACTGTACCTTTAGCACAAATAGTAATTGTTAACGGCCCTTGCGTGGTATCGCCACCAATGATTTGCACATTAAAATACTCTGCGATTTCATGCATGCCTTCGGTGAATTCTTCCAGCCACTCAACATCAATATTTGGCAACGTTAAAGCAACCGAAACCCACGTAGGCTCAGCCCCCATAGCAGCTAAATCACTTAAGTTTACGGCAAGAGCACGATGGCCTAATGCACGCGGATCGATGTCATCAAAAAAGTGTACGCCTGCTACCAGTGTATCGGTGGTAATCGCTAACTGACAATTTTCAGGAACAGTAACCAATGCACAATCGTCACCAATCCCTAAATTAACATCGCGACGAATTATGCCACGACCTTTAAAGTAGCGATTTATTAATTCAAATTCCTTCATACACAAAAAAGCCGGCCTATGCCGGCTCTCCTTTTACGGTCGCATTACTTACGTAAATGCTTTACCGCTTTATCAAGTACACCATTAACAAATTTATGGCTGTCTTCAGCGCCAAATATCTTAGCAAGCTCAATACCTTCGTTGATAGCAACTTTATAAGGTACATCTTCACGGAATTTCAGCTCATAGCTGCTTAAACGTAAAATAGCGCGTTCAACTTGGTCTAACTCGTTAAATGGACGAGTTAAATGTGGCGATACTGCTTCGTCTAGTTGCTTATGATTTATAGCAACACCACGCGAAAGATCTTTAAAGTATTCAACATCAATTTTAGTCACATCGTTTTCGATCAACATTTGTTGTTCGATATCGGCAATGGCATTGCCACTTAATTGCCAAGAATAAACGGCTTGAAGTGCTAAGATACGTGCTTTACGTCTTGCTGCTGGTTTCACAAAAATTCCTTAAACTTAAATTTTATCTAACACATTAACCATTTCAAGTGCGCCTAAAGCAGCTTCGCCGCCTTTGTTGCCCATTTTAGTGCCAGCGCGTTCAATCGCTTGCTCAATGCTTTCAGTGGTTAATACGCCAAATGCAATCGGGATATCATACTCAAGCGACACTTGCGCTAAGCCTTTATTTGATTCGCCAGCGACAAGATCAAAATGTGGTGTACCACCTCTGATCACAACGCCTAAAGCGATGATTGCATCATACTCTTTTTTTGCTGCAACGCGTTTCGCCGCTAAAGGTAATTCTACCGCACCTGGTACATAAACTACGGTAATATCATCATCAGATACACCACCAGTACGTTTTAATTCATCAACAGCACCAGCTAATAGGCTGCTACCAATAAAGTCATTAAAACGAGAAATAACGATAGCGAATTTCTTGCCAGGAGCGTATTTATTACCTTCAATAATTTTCATTCGATAACCCTAAAAAATAAGTTCAAGCGGTTGCGATTGCGCAAAAATTGCTGCGCATCATACCATATAAATAAAATAATAGCCTAGTTTAAGCGTTGTGCTTATTGTGGCTCTACGTAGTCAACCACTTCTAAGTGAAAGCCCGATAACGCATGGTACTTTTTAGGTAAGCTCATCAAACGCATTTTTTCAATGCCCAAGTCAGCTAAAATTTGTGACCCTACGCCTACGGTGCGTGAAGTACCTTGGAATTTACGATGCGCTACCGTCTCACCAGCATCTTCTGCAGCAAACGCTTTGACTGTCGCTTCTAGTTCTTCGGTGCATTCTTGCTTACCTAGAATAACTAACACACCTTGATGCTTTGCAATATAAGCCATGGCATCTGACAAGCCCCAGCTTCTATCGGCACTGCGATCAGATAACAAAATATCATTGAAGGTACTTTTTAAATGAACCCGTACTAAGGTTGGTTCATTCGTTTTAACCTCACCATTTAACAGCGCATAATGTAACTGGCCGTCAATGGTATCTTTATAAGTAACTAAGTCAAACTCACCATGTACGGTTGGCAACTTACATTTTGCCACTTGCTCAATAGTGGTTTCATTCATGTTACGGTATTCAATTAAATCAGCAATAGTGCCAATTTTGATATTATGTTGCTCAGCAAATACTTCTAAATCAGGACGACGCGCCATGGTGCCATCAGCATTAAGAATTTCCACAATTACTGATGAAGGCTCTAAACCGGCTAAGCGGGCTAAATCACAACCGGCTTCAGTGTGACCGGCACGCGTTAATACGCCACCTGGTTGTGCCATAATAGGAAAGATATGCCCAGGTTGAACGATATCACTTGGTACAGCACCTTTGGCAATCGCAGCTTGCACAGTACGAGCGCGATCTGCAGCAGAAATTCCCGTAGTCACACCTTTCGATGCTTCAATCGACATCGTAAAGTTAGTCGAAAATGCCGCACCATTGTTTTTTACCATTAATGGTAAATCAAGTTGCTCACAGCGCTCTTGAGTCATTGTTAGGCAAATTAAGCCACGACCATGAGTGGCCATAAAATTGATCGCTTCAGCACTAATGTGCTCGGCTGCGATAATTAAATCGCCTTCATTTTCTCTGTCTTCATCATCCATTAAAATAACCATTTTACCGGCTTTAATGTCATCAATAATTTCTTGTGCGCTGTGTAAATTCATAATCTGCTCGTGTAAGTTGTGGAGTGCGTTTATTTAATAAAACCGGCTTGGGCGAGTAAACTCATCGAAATATCTGAACTAGCTGGCTGCTCTGCCCCTTTGATCAAACGCTCTAAATAACGCGCGATTTGATCTACTTCTAAGTTCACTTGCGTGCCTACTTTAAAATCAGCAATAGTTGTTTGCTCACTAGTGTGCGGCACAATTGTCAGTTTAAATTTATTATCTGCTACTGCATTTACTGTTAGGCTAATACCATCAATGCATACCGAGCCTTTATAAGGAATATATTTCATTAGTTGTACATCGGTGCTTAACCAGTACTCAACGGCACGCGCATTAGGCGTAATTGCGGTAATAGTCGCGATGCCATCAACATGCCCTGAAACTAAGTGACCACCTAAACGAGATACTGGCTGCATGGCTTTCTCAAGGTTTACAGTTTGCCCTTGTTTATAGTGAGCAAATCCCGTTAAACTAATCGTCTCATTTGATAAGTCAGCGCTAAATCCATCACTGTGCTTGGCCACAACCGTTAAGCAAACCCCATTAGTTGCAATGCTATCGCCTAAATTTACATCGGCCATATCAAGGTTATTACTTTTAATGCGGATAGCTAAATCGCCTTGCTTTTGTTGTAACTCGCTAATAGTGCCCGTCGCTTCGATGATCCCAGTAAACATAGTGGTTACTCTTTAGTTATTTGGTTTAGATGAGGCTTTGCGTGGTGTCGCCGTGATACGAATATCGTCACCGATACACACACTCTCATTAATTGATAAATTAACAACGTCCTGCATACTTGTCAGCTCTGTAAAGTTTAGTAAGCTTTTGCCGTCATTCCCTAACAACTTCGGCGCCAGATAAACAATATATTCATCAATTAAATTACATTCAGTCATTTGGCCCGCTAAGGTTGCCCCTGCCTCTAACCAAATATGATTAAACTGTTGCTGCGCTAGAAGTTTCATGGCAGCCACTAAATCAACTTTATTATTTTTTTCTGGTACTACAATATGGCTTACGTAATGAGGCCATTGCTGTGATTTATCAAGTTCAGTGGTAAGAATAATTACTTCACTGGCAATGCTAAATAATGCTAGCTCAGGTGTTAAACGATTTTGTGAATCAATAATAATACGTACAGGTTGGCGTACAGGTAATTGCGTTGGTAACGGCTCTGGCAGCTCATCAACACGAACATTGAGTTTTGCATTATCAACTAATACTGTGTCCGCGCCGGTTAAAATAGCGCAGCTTTGTGCGCGCTGTAGTTGCACATCTTGGCGAGCCTTAGGGCCAGTTATCCACTTACTTTGACCGTTTTTAAGTGCCGTTTTACCATCAAGGCTTGCGGCCATTTTGCAGGTAATAAATGGCATACCTTGCTCCATGCGCTTTAAAAAGCCACGGTTTAACAGCCTTGCTTGTTGTTCTAACAAACCTGACGCAACCTCAATGCCCGCGTCCGCTAAAATAGCTAAACCTTTACCGGCCACCTGCGGGTTTGGATCAACCATAGCAGCAATTACTTTTACCACGCCAGCAGCTTTTAAACCTTCGGCACACGGCGGTGTGCGACCAAAATGGCTACAAGGTTCAAGCGTGACATAAGCAGTTGCACCAAAGGCTTGGCTACCCGCCATTGCTAATGCATTCACTTCAGCATGGCCTTGGCCGGCAACTTGATGAAAACCTTCACCAACAATAACGTCATTTTTTACTAATACACAGCCAACGTTTGGGTTTGGGGTGGTAGTAAAGCATCCTTGTTTGGCAAGCTCAATCGCTCGGGTCATATAAGAGAAATCTTGTTCGCTAAACTGATATTGGTTCATATCACTCTCCCAAACGGGCAATTTCTTCACCAAATTCACGAATATCTTCGAATGAACGGTATACCGATGCAAATCTGACGTAAGCGACTTTATCGAGTTTTTTCAGCGCTTCCATAATGCATTCGCCAATCAGGTGACTGGAAATCTCACGCTCGCCGGTGGCACGTAATTGCGATTTAATAATATTGACCACTTCATCAACTTGCTCGGTACTGACGGGGCGTTTTTCTAATGCACGGTGTAGACCATTAAGGAGTTTATCTTCATTGAAAGGTTCACGGCTACCGTCTTGTTTGATCACCCGAGGCATTACAAGTTCTGCGCCTTCAAAGGTAGTAAAGCGTTCATGACATTCATTGCATTCACGGCGTCGCCTTACTTGGTGGCCACCTCCCACTAAACGCGAGTCAATCACTTTGGTATCTTTTGCGGTGCAAAATGGACAATGCATAGGTATCAGCTTCCGTTAAAAACAAAAAAGGCCGCTTTTAGGCGGCCTTTATAATAGCAAAAAACTAAGCTATTGTGATCTAAATTACTGTTTGTAACTCAATTAAGCGTAAACAGGTAATTTTTTACAGATTGCTTTAACTTTCTCTTTTACTTGTGCTTGTACTGACTCATCGTTGATGTTGTCTAGTACGTCACAGATCCAGCCAGCAAGCTCTTTAGACTCTGCTTCTTTAAAACCACGGCGTGTGATTGCCGGTGAACCAATACGTAAACCAGACGTTACAAACGGTGAACGTGGGTCATTTGGTACTGAGTTTTTATTTACGGTGATATTAGCATTACCTAAAGCCGCATCTGCGTCTTTACCAGTGATGTCTTTATCAATTAGATCAAGTAAGAACAAGTGGTTTTCTGTTTTATCAGATACGATCTTATAACCGCGCTCTTGCATTACTGCAACCATAGCTTTAGCATTTTTCACAACTTGAGTTTGGTATACTTTAAACTCTGGTTGTAGTGCTTCTTTAAATGCCACTGCTTTGGCAGCGATAATGTGACATAAAGGACCACCTTGGCCACCAGGGAATACTGCACTGTTAAGCTTTTTATAAATAGCTTCGTCGCCACAAGCAGAAATAATCAAACCACCACGTGGGCCGGCTAATGTCTTATGCGTAGTTGTAGTAACAACATGTGCATGTGGTACTGGGCTTGGGTAAACACCAGCAGCAATAAGGCCTGCAACGTGAGCCATATCAACAAACAAGTAAGCGCCTACTTTGTCAGCGATTTCACGGAATTTAGCCCAATCAACAATACCTGAGTATGCTGAGAAACCACCGATGATCATTTTTGGTTTGTGCTCAAGTGCAAGTGCTTCAACTTGTGCGTAATCAATCTCGCCAGTCGCTTCGTCAAGTCCGTATTGGATTGCGTTATAAAGCTTACCAGAGAAGCTTACATGTGAACCATGCGTTAAGTGACCACCATGAGCTAAGCTCATACCTAACACTGTATCGCCAGCATCTAATAAAGCTAAGAACACAGCAGCATTTGCTTGTGAACCTGCGTGAGGCTGAACGTTAGCATAATCTGAACCAAACAATTCGTTTGCACGGTCAATCGCTAGTTGTTCAACCACGTCAACATGCTCACAACCACCGTAGTAACGCTTGCCCGGATAACCTTCAGCATATTTGTTTGTTAGCTGTGAACCCTGCGCTTCTAGTACGCGTGGGCTACAGTAGTTCTCAGATGCGATAAGCTCAATGTGTTCTTCTTGGCGAGCAGTCTCTTTAGTGATTGCTTCAAATAACTCTGGATCGAAATCCGAAATATTCATGCTACGTTCTAACATGGGGGCTCCTAGGGCAACGTGTATGGTATTTTGAAGGCTGAATTATACGCTGAAAACGTCAATTTGCCTATGGTCTAAAGATGAACATATTTAAACAGGGATTGAATTTAATTCACAGTGTTTTTGTAATGATATTTTTTTATTAAAGCATCAGAAATTTTAATGAATAAAAGCAAATAACATTTACATTATTTATACCTTAATCTGTTGCATTCGCGATTGTTTACACTATTATGATACCAATGTAATCATGGATGATGAACTAATTTACTATGCTAGCTAAACCTATCTACGAATCAATTCCTTATTGTTATGTCATTGTTGGCGGACTTTGCATTTTACTTTTCAGCACTGTTTTACCAACAGCCATTGGTATTTTTTTATTCTTCAATGGTGCCAATATTTGGCGATTACGCTCAAATTCACGGCGTAAAGATCATAAAGTAAATCGCATTAAAGTTAACAAACACTTTTATTATTATGAATTTAAACCATTTATTTTATTTATGTGCGGATTACTCCTAATCCATTGGGTAGCGAATGAATTAGTTATACTTGCAGGGATTATGATCTGCCTTATAGCCATTTTAATTTTTTGTTTACGAGTGCTAAACCGCCGTTCACGTTCAATAGTTTAATTTTCCATTACTGCTATTAAGTACAATTTAAAGCAATAAAAAACGACATTGCTTTCACATATGCCGTTTATTTTTAGTTTTACTGAGCGGGTAAAAACTAACCTAGTTTAGCTAATAATATTTCACGCAGGATATCGTAATCATCTGCGATATCTTCGGCTAAGCATGGTTTAGCTAATGCATCAGCTAGTGGTTTTGGCATTTCAAGTTCAATATTTAAAATCTCTTCAACACTTTCTTTAAACTTAGCCGGATGCGCTGTTGCCAGAAAAATACCAGCAGAATCAGTTGCTAAGTTAGCTTTTAGGCCCTGATAAGCAATCGCTGTATGTGGTTCTGCAACATAGCCTGTTTGATGAATTTTTTTCATCACTGCTTGGGTATCATTTTCATCAACACTAGTTGAATAAAAATCATCATAACTAAACCATTTGTTATCAAGCATGGTTTGTACACGTGGCCAATTATTAGGTTTACTCACATCCATGGCATTAGACAATGACTCGATTGTGGCATTAGGCGCCCAGTTTTTATCAAGGATAAAGCGCGGTACAGTGTCATTTTGATTGGTTGTAGCGCTAAGTTTAGCGACCGGTAAACCAATCACCGCACCGATCATCGCCGCACATACATTACCAAAGTTACCACTAGGTATTGAGATATGTGCTTTGGCGCGCTGCTCTTTTGGTAATTGCGCTATTGCTTCAAAGTAATAACATACTTGTGCAACAAGGCGACTTATATTGATAGAATTAGCTGAATTTAAACCTAAGCGAGATTTAACTTCATCATCTAAAAAGGCATTTTTAACCATCGCTTGGCAATCATCAAAGCTACCATCTACAGCGTAGCAATGGATATTATTACCCAAAGTAGTAAACAATTTTTGCTGTGCTAATGAGATTTTACCTTTTGGATACAGGATAACCACATCAATATTTGGCTTGTTATAGAACGCATGCGCAACAGCTGCCCCAGTGTCCCCTGAGGTTGCTGTGAGTATTGTGGTTTTTTCACCTTGGCTAAATTGTGCCAAGCACTCAGCCATAAAGCGACCGCCAAAGTCTTTGAATGCAAGCGTTGGCCCATGGAACAACTCTAAACAATAAATATTGTCTTCAACTTCAACTAATTTAACAGGAAAGTTAAAGGCATTTTGCACCATTTGTGCAACCGTATCAGCAGGTAATTCATCACCAATCAAATGCGATAAAATCTTACTGCTACGAGTAACAAAGTCCATATCGAGTAAACTATCAACATCAGCTAAAGGCGCGAGCGATTCAGGGAAAAATACTCCTTGATTACGTCCTAAACCTGTTTTAACCGCTTCAACAAACGACACTTTTTGAGAATCATCTTTTAAATTATGTAATTGCATTATTAGTTCCTTAAATTCTTATAGCTGACGCGTGCCGGCGTTATCGAGTTTACAAATGTGGCAGAAGCCTTGCTCATTAATATAGTTTTGTTCAAGCCACTGTGCGCATTGCTGTGCAGCTTCAAGCGTTTTGCACACGGTAAATAATGTAGGACCAGCACCTGAGATACTGACAATCTCAGCACCAAACTCTGGCAGCGCCGCTTTAGCTTCACTAAAACCGTTGATCAGTGGCGCACGATGCGGCTCCGCTATTTCATCACTCATGATAGAGAGTGCTTCATCAAATCGGCTAGTTAACAATAAAGTACTAAACGCTGATAAGCGCTGCGCAAATTCAACGCTCGCATGCATACTTAGCTGTTTTGGTAACACTGAACGCGCTTTAGCGGTATTAAGTGAAAAACCAGGAAAAGCCGCTACGTAATACCAACGCTCATCAACCGGTAAAGCAATTGATTTATTTGGAATTAAATCACCAGTAAGCTGCAAACCACCCAAGTAACACGGAGTGATATTGTCGTAATGACGACCGCCACTAACAATCGCTTCAAAATCAGCCATTAATTCAATTAACTGCACTTGGCTCAGTGCAGTACCTGCAAACTGATCCAGCGCCGCAAATGTGGCTACTACAGAGCAAGCACTTGAACCAAGACCCGAGCCAATTGGTAAGTTCTTTTTTAATTCCAGTTTAACGCTTGGCATTGTTGGCGCTACATGTTCACGAAAATGCACTAAACACTGATACGCTAAATTTTCACTGGCATCGCTTGGTAGTTTATCTGCGTAATCGCCAGAGCATATAAATTCGTCAAGCTCGCTAGGACTTACCGCAACAACATCACCTAATAACGTGCCATCAATAGGAGCAAGCGCAGCACCTAAGGCATCAAAACCAACTGCAAAATTACCGATTGAGGCTGGAGCATATACTTCGATCATTATACTCTCCTAGCGCGATAACGTTTTTAAAATGTCAGCAAATACCCCGGCCGCAGTCACTGCTGAGCCGGCACCATAACCACGAATAACAAATGGACGTGGTTGATAGTATGCACTCAAAATTGCTAAGGCATTTTCGCCATCACGAATAACAGCCAGAGCATGCTTTTCATCTACCGCTTCAATACCTACTTTGCAGTGGCCTTGTTTGATAGTACCGACATAACGCAACACTTTGCCTTCACTTGCGGCACTTTGAATACGGTCATTAAACGCAGCATCTAAACTTGGCAATTTAGCCATAAATTCGTCAACGTTATCACCTTGGGCAAAACCCGGAGGAAGCACTGATTCAACTTCGATATCGCTCAACTCTAATTTCATACCTGCTTCGCGGGCAATAATTAATAACTTACGCGCGACATCAGTGCCCGATAAATCATCACGTGGATCTGGCTCAGTAAAACCACTTTCTTTGGCTTTAATGGTTGCCTCAGACAGTGATAAACCATCTTGCAATGCGCCAAACATATATGACAATGAACCGGATAAAATTCCGCTAAATTCAAGTAACTCATCGCCAGCACCAAACAGTGACTGTAAGTTATCGATTACTGGAAGACCTGCACCGACATTTGTTTCGTATAAAAACTTACGATTATTTTTTTGCGTTGCTGTAATTAAATCTTGGTAATAAGCATATGAACTTGTATTGGCTTTTTTATTTGCAGCCACAACGTGGAAACCGGCATTCAAAAAGTCTACATACTGAGCCGCTAAAGCATCTGAAGACGTACAATCAACCAGCACTGGATTGATTAAATGATTTTGCCTAACAAATTGTTCAACCAGTTTGAGGTCAAACGGTTGTTCTGATGCTGCCAACTTTTGCTGCCAATCGTCAAAAGCAATTCCTTCGCTATCAAGATGTAATTGACGTGAATTAGCAACACCATATAAGTTTAGTTTGATATTACGTTTTTCAAGCCATGCTTGCTGACGCTCTAACTGCTTAATAAGTTCTTGGCCAACTAAACCACAGCCTAATAAAAATACATCAATTGATGGGATATGAGTGAAGAAATTTTCGTGACACACTTTTACAGCATCATTACACAGCTCGCCGTCAATCACTGCTGAAATTGCACTTTCAGTTGAATCCTGGGCAATAGCGACAATGTTAACTTGTGCTTGGGCGAGTGATGCGAAAAATTTAGCAGCTAAGCCTTTATGAGCGCGCATATTATCACCCACTAAAGTAACGATTGCTAAATTACGCTGCACTTGTACAGGTTCAATTAGTCCCGCCTGTGATTCAAGCTCAAACGCAGTTTGCAATGCCTCAAGAGCCAATGGCAAATCTGATTCATGGACACAGAAGCTGATACTAAATTCACATGACGATTGAGTGATCAGTACAATCGAAACATTATCGTGAGCAAGGGCATTAAAAACTTTTGATGCCATGCCTACTTTACCTTTCATGCCGGGGCCTGAAACCGTTAGCATCGCAAGATTTTGTAAACTAGATAACGCTTTTACCGGCTCCGATGACACATTATCATTACTGATCAGTGATCCTTGTGCATCCGGATTATGGGTATTTTTAATTTCACACGGCACGCCAGCTTTAGCGCACGGTAGAATTGTTTTAGGATGGAGAACTTTGGCACCAAAGTAAGAAAGCTCCATCGCTTCTTTATATGATAAAAAATCAACTTTAGTGGCTTTTTTGATATAACGCGGATCAGCACTGTACACACCATCAACGTCAGTCCAAATTTGACATACTTGCGCTTCTAAACACGCTGCTGCAATTGCGGCTGAATAATCTGAGCCATTACGTCCCAGTGTAGTTAGCTGGCCTTGTTCGTTGCTAGCTGTAAAGCCAGGCATAATATAAATAGTCGCAGGATTAGCTTTTAAAGCCGTTTGAAAACGAATTTTACTCGCCACTAGATCAGCTTCCGCATCAATATGACCATTAGTTGATACAATGCAATCGGTTGCTTCGAGGTAGTGGGCGTTATGTGAGCTTAATAAACACTGCATCAGTGATACACTGATGCGCTCACCAAAACTAATAACATAAGCACGCACTTGATCTGGACAACATTGGATGAGTTTGACACCCGCTAGCTTATTTTGCAGTTCGTTTAAATCAGGCCAGTTTTGAACACTACCATATTCAGCTTCTACGGCTGCTTTTAAGCTTTGGCAACGCTCAATTAATGCGTGCCACTGTGTATCATAATCAAGTCCTTGTTCAGCAGCGCTTGCCAGTGCAACCAATGAATCGGTCATGCCACCTGGAGCGGATAGCACCAATAACATTTCGTCTTTTAATTGTGCTTTAACTAACTGTGCTACCTGTTGTAGGCAGGCAAAGTCAGCAAGTGACGACCCACCAAATTTTAATACTCGCATTTTTTATGTTTCCTCATCCCATAAAACGAAAAAAGGCCTGTGTTCGTTGTGAACACAGGCCTTTAAATTTGTTGCACCGACCTATGCCACTATCCAGTAAGAATGGTGGTTGTAATAATAATGGTCAATGCGTGATTATTTGTTTTCATAGCCCTTAGACTGCCTTAAACAGGCCTATTCTGTCAACCCCAAATAAAAAGATAAATTATGCTTTTTGATTATAAAGAAATCTAATGAATGCCGAATTTATGCAGTATTTCATTTAATCTTGTTTTATCTATCGGCTTATCAACGAAGGCTATAGCTCCCAACTTAGCGACACGTTGTTTCATTTCAAGTTGAATATCTGCCGAGATAACCAGCACAAAGCATTCAATCTTTTGTGCTTTAATACTCTCAAGAACTTGTACTCCATCGACTTCGGGCATAGTTAAGTCAAGACACAGTAAATCGAAGTTATGTATATGCATTAACTCCAACGCTTCACGGCCATTTTTTGCTTGCATAATATCTGCTGCGATACACTCATTTAAACAGCGTATAACTTGTTTGCGTGCTACTGTTGAATCATCACACACCAGTACGGAAAAATTCATAATATAGACAACTAAAATACGTATAATAGATTACTGAGTAGACAACAAATCACTCAGTAAATAATAATGTTATAATACTGTTGTGATTTTATAACACAAAAATTTAACAGCGATAAGCTTAAGTTTTTGCTGAAAAAAGAAAATTAACAATGTTTGTACTGTTAAATAAGATTATTTTATTTATTTTTAAACATTTATTAGCTAACTTTAGTACTGAGTGTACTCGTTGCTAGGGTATTAATTAAGCTTTGTGAAAAAAATAAAGGAGCTATAGGCCACCGATGCTACAAAAAAGCCTATCAAAAAAGCTACTTACCAGCGTGTTATCCGTCTACTTTTTATTAACTTTTGTAGTCACGTGCGGGCAAGTTATTGCAGAATATGTAAACACGAAAGATTATATACGTGACGAACTGACGACCTTACAAAAAACATTTAGTCGTAGTTTAACCCGTGCTATTTGGGAGCTAAACACTAAACAAACCATCACCACAGCAGAAGGCTTATTAGCAATTCCAATGATTGAAGGTATTATTGTGCGTGACGATAGCGGCGAAATAATCTCACAATTAGGTCGCTCACTCGATATTCGCGAGCTATACAGCCAACAATTAGTACAAGAAGAAGCCATTATCGAAGATACTCCATCTGGCTTATTCGGTTATACCTTTCCATTGATCTTTGAATTTTCTGGCCGCGCCACCCAAGTTGGTGATGTCACGCTATTTTCGAGCCGAGAAGTGGTATTTAGTCGCATTATGATCTCAATTTATTTTTTAATTGGCAATGCGATGATCAAAACTACATTTTTAATCATCTTATTCTTAATGGCATTTAGAAAACTACTCACAGAACCTCTAGCACAACTAACAGAGCAAATTGAAGATCTTCAATTAGATGACCTCGAAGGTCAACATATCGAAATTGAAACAACTGAGCACAACGAATTAAAAGTAATGGAGCAATCATTCAATAAGTTGATCGATAAAGTTGTGCAATACCGCAAAGAGCTTGAACAAACTCAAAAAGCATTAATAATAAGTAACGAAAAGCTCGATCAGCAAAATCTACAACTTGAACAAGAAGTGGCACGTAAAACATCAAATTTAAGTCAAGCTATGATGGATTTACAGCAACAAAAATACGAGTTGGAAAAACAAAAACTAACGCTCACCGAAGAAGTTGATTTGCGTCGCCATACTGAACAAGAGCTGCTCACCAAACAAACTGAAATGCAACGCTATGTTGATGAACTCAATATGGCGCAAGAGCGTTTAGTCAGCTCAGAAAAAATGGCTGCTTTAGGTGGTTTAGTCGCCGGTATTACCCACGATATAAATACCCCGGTCGGTATTGGAGTTACAGCCTCATCCTTTTTGCAAGAGCGCCTAATACAAATTGAAAATGCTTACAAAGATAAAACACTCTCGCCTAAAGCACTTGAAGAGTTTATCAATGATGCCAAACAAAGTACTAGCCTATTAACCACTAACCTAGACCGTGCTTCAGAGCTGGTTGCCAGCTTTAAGCAAATTGCGGTTGATCAAGCCAGTGAAGCCGTGCGCACCATCAACCTAAAAGAATACCTTGGTGAAATTATTCGTTCGTTACACCCTAAGATAAAAAATACCAGCCATCATATAAATTTAGATTGCCCGGTAGACTTAACCTTAAATCTACCTGCTGGTGCTATCAGTCAAATATTTACCAACTTGATTATGAATTCATTGATCCACGGCTTTGATGGTATCAGCAATGGCATTATAGACATTGCTATTAAAGATGAAGATGACCAAGTAATTATCGACTTTAAAGATAATGGTAATGGCGTTACCGAACAGCAACTTGAAAAACTATTTGACCCATTTTTTACGACTAAACGCGATCAAGGCGGCAGTGGTCTGGGCACACACATTACTTTCAATTTGGTCAAGCAAACCTTGAGCGGCGAAATCGATGCGACAAGCTCACCGGGGAACGGCTTGCATTATCATATTAGTTTTCCTAAAGACATGCCAAAACCTTTGTCTATATTTAATAACTAATGCGCCGAGACTGTTTGCCTAACACTTTGCTTAATTGCTAAACGTTTGGCCAATCAGTCATTTGCGCATCAGCTTTTTATTGTTATGATTGGGCAAATTTACCGAATGGATCAATCTCCCTATGTGGTTTAGTAACCTTATTTGTTACCGCTTTAAGCAAGACGTGTCGTACACCCAAGAAGACTTTGAGAAAGCCTTAGAGCAAGATTTATTTCGCCCTTGCGGTAGTCAAGATTTAAGTACATTTGGCTGGACCAAAGCCTTTGGTAAACATGGTGATACCCTTTCTCATTTCTCGCAAAAGAGTATTTTGGTTTGTGCTAAACGTGAAGAAAAAGTACTTCCTGCATCCGTTATCAACGACATGGTTGCTGAAAAAATAGAACTTATCGAAGCCGAAGAAAATCGCCCTGTTAAGAAAAAAGAAAAAGACGAGCTCAAAGAAAATATCCTCCATAGCTTATTACCGCAAGCCTTTAAAAAATCGAGTTTACAGTTTGCCTTTATTGACCAAGAAAATGGCTGGGTAGTCGTTAACAGTGGTAGTTTTAATAAAGCAGAAGAGTTACTGGCACTACTTCGCAAATCATTGGGTACATTGCCGGTAGTTCCTGCATTTGCAAACTATGACTTAGATGTGTTTTTAACGGATTGGTTAACTAACTTCAGTACACCTGAAGGCTTTGCTATAGGCTCTGACGCAGAGCTTGAAGAAGCAGATGATAGCGGAGCTCAAGTTAAGCTTAAAGGCCATGATTTAGCTTGTGATGAAGTTAAATCGCACCTTGAAAGCGGTAAACGCGTAACTAAACTTGCACTAGATTGGCAAGAGCGCCTGAAGTTCATGCTGCAAAATGATGGCTCTATTAAGCGCTTAAGCTACTCTGAAACATTAAAAGAAGAAAACGCCGACATCCCTAAAGAAGATATGTTAGTCAAACTTGATGCTGACTTTATTCTCGCTTCTGAAGAAATTAAGCTAATGCTAGAAGAACTTACGGCTGGTTTAGGTGACGTTGAAGATTTAGCCTAAATTTTGACTAAGTTTTAAATACTAAAAAAGCGCCTTCTTGGCGCTTTTTTTAACTGACGACTTAGCTTAATTAAATACTGATTTCACATCATCGAGCATATCGTTGTATTCATCACTTGAGAAAATATCCAGTGATGGGATCACACCTTTATCAATGTAAGTTTGTAATGCCGCTGACTTATCAGATACTTGTAAAATACCTTCCATAATCGCACCGATACGAATGAAATCAACATAGCTAATATGTTCTGGACGATAGTTAGGATTGGCCCAGCTTTCTGCTACTTCAACAAATTCATCAGTAAACTCCCAAGCGCGCATGATGGCTCCCCCTACTTTACCGCTAAGCTTTTGAATCGCATGCGCTAAAAAGCTTGGATTGGCAAATACTTCTGGGTGACGTTCCGCTTCCGTCAAAATAGGCAATACACCAATGTTATAAACCAATGATGCGAGTGTAATGGTGTCACGATTCAATGAGGTCTGCTTGTTTTTCTTAAGGAAAAACTCCATCACAGTAATTGAGTGACATGCTACTTTTAAAGTTTTCTGCCACGCCTTATCCATATAACCTTTGATCAGCTCATTATTTGAAACAAATAGTTGCTCCATCGCCATTGCTGTTGCGATATTTTTGATCTGACGCAGACCAATTCTCGTTACCGCTTGATTTATATTAGAAACTTTAACTGTGCGCCCCATAAAAGCACTATTTGCGACTTTTATCATCCGTGCTGCTAATGCCGGATCATGAGAGATCACATCAGCCATTTGCGCTAAATTTACATCTGGATTATCGGCAGCTTGACGTACACGAACCGCAACCTCAGGCAAGGTTGGTAAAACTAACGTGTCATTATTAATACGATCAACCAAAATGGTCAGTAGTGCGTTTTCTGTTGACATAAATGTGCCATCCTTTTGTATTGATTTTTTAATACATCCAAACCATGGAATGTTTATTTCTTATAGATACAGTATTGTCTAAGTTACCGCTAAAGTTAAGGAAATTATAGAAATTATGTTAGTTTATTTTTCTACTACAGTTTATATCCCTTCGCTTAGACCATCACAACACAGGAAACTTGCTATTTGCGCATAAGATTTGCTTTAATGCTGGCATAACAAGGAAGCGAAATACCCTCTCAAGGGTATCTATAATTAAACTTACTTTTTAACAGGCAATATAATGACTCTCAATAAAATTAGCCAAGCACTTATTCTTACCGGTGCCGTTTTTCTTAGTGCATGTTCAGATCAAGCCAGCGCACCTAAAGCGTCAAATGCTGCTGCAGCCCCTACAAAGCAAGTACAAGATAGCGGCCCACAACTTATTAACGCTGACACTAGTCGCCTTGATATCTATACCGATTTTAGTTTAACCACTGATTTATCACATTTAAGCGACAACCAAAAAGCGTTAATAGCAAAACTTATTGATGCGTCTAAAATTATGGATGATCTATTCTGGCGCCAAGCATTTGGTGAAGATAAAGCGGCATTTTTAGCCAAAATCAATGATCCTAAAGTACAAAAATTTGCCGATATTAACTATGGACCATGGGATAGATTAAATGGCGATCAAGTCTTTTTGTCAGGCTATGAAGATAAAACAGCCGGAGCTCAATTTTATCCAGCCGATATCTCTAAAGAAGAGCTAAACAAGGCTGACGTAGCAGATAAAAATGGTCTGTATTCAGTCATTAAGCGAGATGAACAAGGCAAGCTGTATAGCGTTGCCTATTCGGTTGAATATGCTAAAGCGCTTGAAAAAGCAGCTAACTTATTACGTGAGGCGAGCAAGCTTGCCGATGATAAAGAGTTTGCTAGTTACCTGAACTTACGTGCAGATGCACTACAAAACGATGATTATCAAGCATCAGACTTTGCTTGGATGGACATGAAGAACAACCCCATCGATATCGTTATTGGTCCAATCGAAACCTATGAAGATCAATTGTTCGGCTCTCGCGCAGCCTTTGAATCGTATGTCTTAGTGAAAGATTTAGCATGGTCAGAGCGCCTTGCTAAATTTGCAGCATTTTTACCAGAGCTACAAAAAGGCCTCCCTGTTGATGCCAAATACAAACAAGAAGTGCCTGGCTCTGATGCGGACTTAAATGCATATGATGTTGTTTACTACGCAGGTCATTCTAATGCTGGCAGTAAAACTATTGCCATTAACTTACCAAATGACGAACAAGTACAACTTGAAAAAGGCACTCGCCGTTTACAACTGAAAAATGCTATGCGCGCTAAGTTTGATAAAATATTGGTGCCAATCGCTGAGCAGTTAATTGTTCCTGAGCAACGTAAACACATTACTTTCGATGCATTTTTTGCCAATACCATGTTCCACGAAGTCGCTCATGGTTTAGGGATAAAAAATACTATCACAGATAAAGGCACTGTTCGTCAGTCTTTACAAGAACATGCCAGTGCTTTAGAAGAAGGCAAAGCCGATATCTTAGGCTTGTACATGGTTGAGCAGTTACTCAAAAAAGGTGAGATCACAGAGGGAACACTTGAAGATTATTACATCACTTTTATGGCCGGTATTTTCCGCTCAGTGCGTTTTGGCGCATCAAGTGCCCATGGTAAAGCAAATATGATCCGCTTTAACTTTTTCGCAGAAGAAGGTGCATTCTCTAAAAATGAGCAAGGCCTTTACAGCGTAAATATGGAAAAAATGGGCCAAGCAATGGCCAAGCTATCTGGTTTGATCTTAACCTTACAAGGTGATGGTGATTATGAGAAAGTTGATCAACTGATTGCCACACATGGTGATATCAAAGTGGAACTTGCTAAAGATTTAGAAAAACTAAGCCAAGCTAATATCCCTGTAGATGTCACCTTTAAACAAGGTAAGAAAGAGTTAGGTTTAGAGTAATATAATTAATACTAAAAAGGCGTTTTAGGGGCTCACCTAAAACGCCTTTTTTAATTCAATATTGCTATTACGGGAATGCTAAACCATATTTTTCACTCATTTTTTTTACTTCACCATTAGCAATCATATTATTTAATTCTTTATCGAATAAGGTAATAAACTCATTTAAATTACGTTTTTTTGAAAAACCAAAGTAGCCTTTATTAACAATTAATGGCGGCTGTAACTGTTTCACTTGATTGGCTAAACTTAACTGCTTAATAACGGGCTGTGCGGCTCTTGGATGAGTCACTATAATATCGACACGGTCATGAATTAATTGCAAAAAACTGGCTTCAACAGTGCCCACTTCAGAAATTTCTAACTGACTTTTATATCGCTCAAAATCGTCACTATAGTTCCAACCTCGGGTTAACCCTATCGATAACTCTTTTAATGTCTCTAAATTATTATGCCACTGAAATTCATTACTATTTTTGACATAAAAAACCAGCGGGTCTTGATAGAAAGCAGCCTCACTATAAACCATATACCGCTCTCTAATAGCCGACTTATAAGGACCTATAAATGCATCAGCCTTACCAAGCTCAACCATTTTTAGCGCCCGTTTAAAAGGCAAAATATCAATTTTAATTTGGCAACCTAAACGCAGGCAAATTTCACCTGCGATGTCGGCGCCTAAGCCTTCTATTTGACCTTGTTCATTTTTTTCAAGTACCGACGGAAAGGTGGTACCAACAAAGTAAAATGTATTTGCAGCACTGTGATGCGAAAATACACTTAGCAAGGTAAACAATACAAAAGCTTTCATCAGTTAGTTTGCAATCCCTATATACTGAGTGTAATAAACAGCCACGATTTAGTGACCCTAAGCATAGTCTATTTTTACCCAACGAAAAATCATAATACTGTGATCAAACTCTATTATGTAAACACTCAACCACGATTAAAAATGTGTTTTTAAACGTGCCAATTGCTCTTCACTATAAGGCACTGCGGGATATTTACCCCATACTGGCGCAGGCCATGCGACATCGGTTTTATAGCGAGCAATATGATGAATATGTAACTGTGGAACCATGTTACCAAGCGCTGCGACATTAAGTTTATCTGGGTTAAGTACCTCTTTGAGTAGCCGACTTAACTTCGCTGACTCTTGCATTAGCAATACCTGTTCAGACTCGCTTAGATCAATGCTCTCTTTTAAATTCGCTTTACGAGGCACTAAAATAAACCACGGGTATTGACTATCATTCATAAGTAACACTTTGCATAATGGCCAATCGGCCAGTTCAATACAATCACGTACAAGTTCTGGAGCTAAAGAGAATTCAACGGTCATTTTTATTCCTTACAAATTAAGTGCATTACATTTTCGCTACTTTATAGCATTTAGTTGCAGTTGCCCACGCTTGGCTTTACCATCGTTGCAGTTTTTATTCGAGCGAAGGTAAACACGTGTTAAAAAAAATTAAACACCTCTCATACTTGCTACCTTTGGTGGCAACAGCCATCACAGTGCAAGCGAAGCCTCTTACTTTAGAACGTATTTTTGATGATCCAAGTTTAGCGGGTAAAGCACCTGTACAGCTTAAGTTTTCACCAGACGGTAGCCGAGTTACCTACCTGCAAGGTAAAAGCGACGATTACAACCGTTATGATTTGTGGGAATATAATTTAAAAGATAACAAAAATCGTATTTTAGTCGACTCTGCCAAACTTTTTTCAGGCCCTGAAAACCTCTCTGACGAAGAAAAAGCACGCCGTGAGCGCCAACGTATTTTTGGTAAAGGTATTTTAGAATACAAATGGTCTAAAGACGGTAAAGCCTTGTTATTTCCACTTAATGGTGACCTCTATTATTACGAGCTAGGAGCAGGAAAAAGCCGTAAACTGACCGATACTGAGGCATTTGAAACCGACGCACGCTTTTCACCAAAAGGAAACTTTGTCTCGTTTGTCCGTGAACAAAATCTTTATGCGCTAAATCTTAAATCAGGTAAAGAAATTCAGCTGAGTAAAGATGGCGGCGGTGTGATCAAAAACGCCATGGCGGAGTTTGTCGCGCAAGAAGAAATGGGCCGAATGACAGGTTATTGGTGGTCTGGTGATGAATCAAAAATAGCCTTCACTCGCATTGACGAAAGCCCAGTTAAAGAAGCTATCCGCAATGAAATTTACGCTGATGAAGTGAAACTGTTTAACCAACGCTACCCATTTACCGGCACTAATAATGTAAAAATTCAACTTGGTGTGGTTAAGCTTGATAATCAAAAAACTGATTGGGTTGATTTAGGTAAAGATGAAGACATTTACATTGCCCGTGCAAAATGGTTAGAAGATGATAAAACGCTATCGTATCAGTGGCAAAACCGCTCACAGCACAACTTAGAATTGCGCTTTTATAACAGCGAAACTACAGAGCAAAAAGTAGCCTTAACAGAAACTAGTGATAGCTGGATCAACTTACATTTTGATCTACAGTTTTTGAAAGATAAAAAACATTTTGTTTGGGCCTCTGAGCGCAATGGCTTTAAGCATTTATATCTATATCGTACCAATGGTAAGTTAGTGCGTCAGATCACCGATGGTGACTGGGTGGTTGATAGCTTAAAAGGTATTGATGAGAAAAAAGGCATTGTCTACTTTGCCGGACGCAAAGACACGCCTTTGGAAAGCCAGCTATACAGTGTTCCACTGTTTAAAAAGGGCGATATTAAACGTATCACGGAGCAAGGTGCTTATCACAATGTGGTAATGGCAAAAGACAGTAAAACTTTTATTGATAACAGTTCATCGGTTAACAAACCAAACTCAGCGGCACTGCGTAAAGTAAACGGTGAATTTGTTACTTGGTTAGAGCAAAATAAACTTGATGAAAACCATCCACTGACACCTTATCTTGCTGATCTAGCTGAGCCTGAATATGGCACTTTGACTGCTGATGATGGTCAAGTGATGCACTATCGTTTATTTAAACCTGCAACGGTAAATGATGGTAAAAAGCACCCTGTTCTTGTCAATGTCTATGGCGGCCCACATGCACAACGCGTAACCAATAGTTGGCGCAGCAAAAACTTATATTTCCAATATATGGCACAGCAAGGTTATGTGGTATTCCAATTAGATAATCGTGGTTCGTATAATCGTGGTAAAAAGTTTGAAGATGCCATTTACAAACATTTAGGTGTGGTTGAAGTGGCTGATCAAATAAAAGGCGTCGAATTTTTACGTACGCTTGATTATGTTGACCCACAACGCATTGGTATTTATGGTCACAGTTACGGTGGCTATATGGCATTAATGACCATGTTTAAAGCTGGTGATTATTTTCAAGCAGGCGTATCTGGAGCGCCAGTGACTGATTGGGCACTGTATGATACTCACTATACCGAGCGTTATTTAGGACATCCTGATACAAATGCCAAAGGCTATGCAGACAGTGCGGTATTTCCATACGCAGATGGCTTGAAAGGGCCATTAATGATCTACCATGGTATGGCCGACGATAACGTATTGTTTACCCATGCCACTAAGTTATTCAAACAATTGCAAGATAACGAAAAGCAATTTGAAATGATGACTTACCCAGGTTCCAAGCACAGCTTACGGGGTAAACAAGTGCAAACTCACTTGCATCAAACAATCACTAACTTCTTTAATCGTCATTTTGATGTAGAGTAAGTCAGTATTGACTCCCCAAGTTAGACTAAAGGCTGATTGAAAAATCGGCCTTTTTTTTGACTTAATGATAATCCTATTTATTTAAAATAATTTAGACCAAAACAAGGGACAGTTAACTAGATTTTAAAGTAATATTTACTACGCTTAATATATGCGCGCCTACTGCGAGCACTTCTAAAGGATTTTTTATGTCGTACCTACGCCGTTTTACTATTTTTCAGCGCTTAGCTATCTTGGTAAGTTTGGTCGTTGTTGGTTTACTTTTTTTAAGTATTACCAGTTTAACTCAGCAATATAGTTCACTCAAAGCAGGCCAATATACGAAAACAAAAAATCTGGTTGAAGCTGCTTATAGTGTTATTACCCATTATCATTCATTACAACAAAGCGGCGAACTCACCGAGCAACAAGCCCAACAAGGTGCACTAACTACGATAGCTAGTATTCGCTATGACAATGACAATTACTTCTGGATCAATGATTTTCAGCCAGCCATGGTTATGCACCCTTTTAAACCAGAGTTAAACGGTAAATCACTCAGCAACAGTAAAGACCCCGATGGCGTACCGTTATTTGTTGAAATGGTTAAAATAGTTAAGCAAAGTGGTGAAGGTTTTATCCCTTACAAATGGCCTAAACCAGGCAAAGATCAGCCAGTTGATAAAATAGCCTATGTGAAAGGTTTTACCCCATGGCAATGGATAGTCGGTTCAGGTGTCTATATTGATACTATTGATGAGGCTTTTGCCAGCTTACGGAATTTAGTTATTCTCAATGCCGCAGTGATTATTTTGCTATTAATTAGTTTAAGTTACTTAATCGCCAGAAGTATTTTATTACCAACTCGGCTTGCTGCAAATATGATGAAAAGTATCTCTCAAGGTGAAGGGGATTTAACCCAAACCTTAGATGAAAATGGTAATGATGAGGTATCACGGTTATCTCGCCACTTTAATTTATTTACTACCAAAATGCGTGAGTCACTTAAACAAGTGGCAAATAATGCCAATGATGTTAACCAGCATGCCCAAACAGTGGATGATGCGAGTAAAACCAATCATTCTTTTATTGAACTGCAAAACGATAGCTCAACGCAAGTCGCTGCAGCAATGGAGCAAATGACCCACCAAATTCATGATGTAAGTCGCAATGCCGAAGCGGCTGAACAAGCCGCTAACCAAGCCGCGGTGAATGCATCTGAAGGTAAAGAAGTCGTTGCTAAAACAATCCAAGCCATAGAAACACTGTCCAAAAATATTGAGATTGTGAGTCAAGTTACCGCTGATTTAGCTCAAGAAAGTAATAATATAGGATCGGTACTAGACGTGATACGCGGTATTGCGGAGCAAACCAATTTACTGGCACTCAATGCTGCAATCGAAGCGGCACGTGCTGGCGAACAAGGCCGGGGGTTTGCCGTTGTAGCTGATGAAGTACGCACTCTTGCAAGTCGCACAGGCAAGAGTACAGACGAAATTCAGGCGATGATAGCCAAATTACAAAAAGGCGCAAAGGCGGCCGTAGAGGCGGTAACAGCTAGCCAACAATTATCCACCAGCACAGTACAACAAGCCGGATCTGCCAATACCTCATTAACTGAAATTGAACGTCTGGTGTCAGTGATCACCGATATGAATGGTCAAATAGCCCGTGCGACTGAGCAACAATCAAGTGCTGCGGATGAAGTCAATTTGCGAATTAATGAACTATCGCAATCAACCGAACAGTCTCTGGCCAATACATCACAACTTTCTGGTGCGAGCGATAATCTTAAACACAGTAGCCAACAGCTAACTGATGTGGTTAATCGCTTTAAATTAGATTAATTAACAAAAACAAATTACAAAAAAGCCCCGTCATTTTATATAACGGGGCTGTTGTATTTAATACTGCTTATTATAAGCAGTAACGAGCAAATAAACTGCTTAGGCCTGCTGCAGTTGGTTTACCGTGCTGCCAATCACCACCTTCAACACCACTACCGGCAATATCCATATGCACATAAGGTAAAGGCTGTGCTGACTCACAACCATGCTTATCAAGGCCACCAACAATAGCTAAAAATGCCATAGGGAACTGATGACCACGTGCGGTAACTGCTGATGCTGCATTGTTACTTGATAATACGTCATCAGCTAAAGTACGCGGTTTAATAAAATCATAGTCTTCGCGACGGCTGCGAGAAACTTCTGCACCATCAGCCCATAAGTCACCACTGTCAGCCAGCTTACGAGAAATATTAGCCGCACGTGCAGGGCCATTTTCAACGTATGCACTGTAAGGTCCCATTGCACGAGCTGCATGTCCGGTTAAGGTTGCGACCGTAAAGATTTCAGGATTAACTTCTCCTTTTGCTAAATCTTTCATCTCGCTGAGTAAATCCCCCATAGCTAAGCGCCCTTCTGCATCCGTATTACCGATGCGAACACGTACGCCCTCACGGCTAGTAATAATTTCATCTGGTACAAAACAATCAGAACCAATTGAGTTACGAACTACCGCTAAGTATGCAATAACTTTAACGCCTTGTGGTTGAAAGTCTGCCACTGATTTCATAAAACCAGCAACAGAGGCTGCGCCGCCTTTATCACGGCTCATACCGGCCATATGCCCGCCCACTTTCAAATCGGCACCACCGGTGTCATATACTAAGCCTTTACCGACAAACATTAAGGTACGTGTTACTTCGCCCTCTGGTACATATTCAAGTTTTACAACCCGAGGGTGATGACGCTCAACCGCATATGAAGCGCGAGCTACGGTACTCATCATCGGGTACTCTTTATCAATCGTGGCAATATCTGCAATCACTGCAACATTGACCTTGCTGCCTTTAAATAAATCCACACAGTAATCAGCAAAACGTGGTGGCGCCATACGCTCAGGCTCAGTGCCACATAAATCACGAGCAGCATACTGCCCTGCGGCAATGGCATTCACTGCTTTAATTGTTTGCTCATTAGCACCAAACAAGGCTATTTGAGTGATCGGTTCAATGCTTTCGCCATGAAACTCGCGCGCCTCAAGCGGCTGCCACAACGCTTGGCAAGCACCAAGATAAGCAACTTCTAAGGCATACTGATAACGGCTATCTTGGCTTGCTTGTGGTAAGTAAATAGCAGGTTTTGTACTGCCTGATGCTTTAGCTTCATTAATAGCCAATTTAGCTGCATCAAAATAACGACGTACATCGTCATAATCACGATTTAATGGACCTGTCGGCGCTAAAATCACCCGTTTAGAATCAACAACAAGCAGCGTGACTTGCTTACCAATACGTGCATCAACCGCCATTTGCGCTTTAATAGCTTGGCTTAGATTCGGATCGTCTAACTCAGAAAAATTATCGGCAATAATAATAAGCGCATCATGTTTTGCGTTATCTAATTGCGGGGCTGCAACTGCGTGAGGATATGCCATAAAAAAAGGTCCTGTTGTCAAAAAACGTAGGAGCTTATTATCATTGATTTAAATAGCTATTGCCAGCAATGTACGACGAGCTAACATAACGCTGGCAACTTGGAGTTACAGTGTAAAATAAAGCAGTTACTCACTGCCCACTTATCGTTGATTGAAGCAAATAGCGCGCAGTATCTTAGTCTAATATACTCAGCTGTACATGTTGCTGCGGTTCATTTTTAACACCGACCCCTACACCGAGTAACCGCACTGGCTGCTGCAAGCCACGTTGATATGCTTTGCTCAGCAGCTCAGCCAAGATAGTTTCATCAAGTCGGTGGCAAGTTTGATCGGCCGATGTAACCACAAAATTAGCAAACTTCACTTTGACACTGAGTTTATTTATACGTTGCTCTAATTGCTGCTTTGTTAATCGACGTTGAAGCTCAGCCAATAATATTGGCAATTGATCTAAACACGCTTGTAAGCTGGTTTTATTATATTCGTAGGTATGCTCAACACTGAGCGATTTACGGGTACGTTCTGTGGATACTTTACCAATATGTAAACCGGCACATTTTTGATACAGCGAGACCCCAAAGTTACCAACGTGTTGCTGCATCCAATTAACCCCTTTAGCGCGCACATCAGCACCGGTGTATAAGCCTTTTAAATTGAGTTTTTCAAGGGTAACCTTACCGACCCCGGGTATTTTACCCAAAGGTAATTGCGCTAAAAAGTCATCCACTTGCTCAGGCAATACTACAAATTGACCATTCGGTTTATTTTCATCACTGGCAATTTTGGCAATAAATTTTATCGGCGCAATTCCAGCCGAAGCAGTTAAACCGGTGGCTGCAAAAATATCGGCGCGGATCTGCTCTGCCATTAAGGTCGCACTACCATGGCATGCATTACTGTCAGTCACATCAAGGTAAGCTTCATCTAAAGAAAGAGGCTCTATAAGATCGGTATAGTGCTTAAATACAGCACGAATTTGCGAAGAGGCTTGTTTATAAACTTGCATACGCCCTGGTACAATCACTAAATCTGGGCATAATTGTTTAGCACGGTAGTTAGACATCGCAGATCGCACACCGTATTCGCGGGCGATGTAATTTGCTGTAGAGAGCACTCCACGGCGACTATTGCCACCAATTGCCAAAGGTACATTAGCAAGCGCGGGGTTATCGCGCATTTCGACCGCTGCGTAAAAGCAATCCATGTCAATATGAATAAACTTTTTCATTCCTCAAACCAAGCACTGTACAAATGAACAGTTATTATTCATTAAGTTTGATTTATTAGCAAGTCATCAGCTCGATGATTCTTGCTGTGAAGATTTTTTACGATTAAATAACCTCGCACCGAATAACCAAAAAGCACCTTCTAAAATAAAACCAACTACGATTAGTATCACCATCCCAGAAGCATTGCCCATCGCATAACAAACTAATGCCAAACAGATCACCACCAGTAGCGCTAAGCGTTTCATTATTTTTGCTGTCACTGTATTCATAATTAGCTCCTTTAAATCAGATTAAAGTATTCATTTACGTAACCGTGAACTACTAAAACTAGCACATTTTCACTGTTTTCCTAATTATCTTGAGCTAAACAGCACCAATTGCTAATCTACGTTTTTACTTTAAAGAGCTGTCGAATATGCAATCATTCATAGAACAACATCCTATCCATACAGCAATTAATGTTGCTTGGGGAGAAATGGATGCCTTACAACATGTCAATAATGTGGTGTATTTTCGTTATTTTGAAACTGCTCGAATTGATTTTTTTAATCAAATAAATTTACTCGAAGATTTACAAACAACAGGTATTGGTCCTGTGATCAGTGAAAATAACGCGCGTTATAAACGCCCTGTCACATTTCCTGATACAGTGTTGGTAGGCGTTACCATCAGTGATATTCAAAAAGACCGTTTTATGATGCACTACAGAGTATTTAGCCAAGCGCAAAATGCCTTGACTACATTAGGGTCATCGCAAGTGGTGATGTTTAATTTTAAAACGGGTAAGAAAGCACAATTAAGTGAGCCATTATTGGCTGCATTACATAAGTACAGCCGAGAATCATAAAAGTAAGGAATCATTATGCGTTACAACCCACTTGGTAGCAGTGGTCTCAATGTGTCTCGTGTATGCTTAGGCAGCATGACGTGGGGCGTACAAAATAATCAAGCAGATGCTGATGAGCAAATTGCTTATGCCTTAGAGCATGGCGTAAACTTCATTGATACTGCAGAAATGTATGCCATCCCTCCCACTCCAGATACGTACGGAAAAACAGAGCAAATTATCGGTAATTGGTTAGCGCGTAATCCAAGTAAGCGAGACGATATTGTGCTCGCCACTAAAATTGCTGGCAATGGCCTAGCTTGGATACGCGATGGCGGCGATATTACTCGTCAAGCAGTCGTTCATGCAGTTGACGAGTCATTAAAACGCCTACAAACCGATGTAATTGATTTATACCAACTACATTGGCCGAATCGTCAATCACCGCACTTTAGCAAACAATGGCCAGGTATGATCCGTTTTAGTGACGCCAATACAGAGCAACACACAGCGGGTATGCTCGATATTCTTGAAGGTTTAAACGACTGTGTTAAAGCTGGTAAAATTAAACATTGTGGTCTCTCTGACGACACGCCATGGGGTATTAGCCAATTTTTACGATTAAGTGAACAACACAATTTACCGCGCATGGTCTCTATTCAAAATGAATTTAGTTTATTACACGCTAAAGATTGGCCTTATCTAATAGAGCAATGTATTCACGAAGATATTGCTTATTTACCTTGGTCACCCTTAGCAGGCGGTATGTTAAGTGGAAAATATTTAAATGGCGCACGTCCCGATGGTAGCCGCTGGACACTGGTGCAGCGTAATGGTTTATTCCGTGACACAGCACAATCGCAACAAGCAATCAGCCACTATGTTGAAATTGCCCAGCAATACCAAATAACCCCAGCACAATTAGCGCTTGCATGGTGTGACCAAGTTGATGGTGTTACTTCTTCAATTATTGGTGCAACCAGCTTAGTACAACTAAAAGATGACATTGCCGCGTTCAACATCGAATTAAGCGAACAAGCTTTAACTGATATTGGTAATGTATTTAAGCAATACCCAATGCCATTTTAATCAATAAAGCCCAATCATTATCAATGCTTGGGCTTTCCACCAGATTAAAACACTTGAAAAACAACCTACTCACAAATAGTGAATCAAAAAAACGCCACTAAAGCATTAAAAAATTAACTTAATGCAATAATTTACCATCCTTTAGTAGCGCAAAATATTAGTTATTGTATACTCGATTTAAATTGTTAGCGGATAAAGTAAATATAGCTATGCGTATTGTCTATTACTTCGTTACATTATTCTCTTTTTTTTCAAGCACCTATGTACTTGCTAATAATACCGATGAAGTAACTCACATAACTTGGCTCCAAAGTGATGCGGCGCCTTTTCATCTGGCTAAAACAGCGCAAACTCCAGATGGAGGCTTATGTGATTACTTAGTCGAACAGCTCATCATTGAGTTACCCGATATAGAGCATACCCGCGAAATGTTGCCGCAAAAACGTATAGGCAAGTACCTCGATGAAGGTCAACAAGCATGTTACCCTTGTATGATCCACCGTAAAGTTAACACCCCGCGAGTGATCTATTCGGTGCCAACAACGGTGTACCCACCATTTGCTATCATTGCCTCAGCTAAAACAGCGAAAGTAATTAGCCAACAACACAGTTCACCGATAAATTTAGTTAAACTACTGACAGATAATAAATTTATTTTTGGCCAATCCGCTGCGCGTAAATTTACTCCAGAGTTAAATACCATCGCTCGAAATACTAAAAGCGACCAACATACATCATTAAGTTGGAACAGTGAAAACGAAAGCAGCTCGGTGATCAATCGGCTCAATCATGGGTATATTGATTACACTATCGACTATCCTTTTTTAGCCGATTACTACAACCGCTTCAGCGAATTTGATAATGTAGTAACCTTACCTATTGCCGATCACGCCGATAAGCTGGTTTTAGGTGCGATTGGCTGCTCAACCAATGCCCCTAATAATTTTGCTAATAATGCCTTAAAAAAAATAAATCGAGTGCTAACAAATAGCATACTGCCGTCTGCAAAGTACCAGCAAACACAGCGTGTATTGCTTGAAAATACCTTTGCGGATTTTGATCAACAATATCAACAACAGATATTAAAACTTACTCAGCCAACCACTCTTGCTGAACCAATAAGTCTGAGCCCAAGTGTAACTGAGCAATAAATGTACTTCCTGCGTTCACAGCTCCTACTCCTGCAGGTGTGCCAGTCATAATAATATCGCCATCAATTAAAGTCATAAACTCACTAACTTGGGCTGAAATAACCGTGGGTTTATAAAGCATTAACTCAACGCCGCCTTGTTGTCGCACCTTATTATCTATCAGTAAGGTTAAGCTTAAATGCTCAATAGCTTGTTCGTCTATTTGTACAAACTCACTAAACAATGCAGAGCCATCAAAGGCTTTCGCGCGTTCCCACGGTAAACCGCTGGCTTTTAATTTACTCTGTAAATCTCGCTTAGTTAAATCCAGTCCCACCGCCACAGCAGCTAAACAGCCATTGTTAACTTGAAAACAAATTTCAGTCTCAAAATGTAATTGCTCATCCTTATGAGTACATATTAAGGTATTTGTTATCGCGCTTGGCGGCTTTAAAAACACCACCATTTCGTCAGCCTCTTGATTACCAAGCTCAGCAATATGCGCAGCATAGTTACGACCAATACAAATGACTTTTGATGGATTCACTGGTTTCATTTCGATCTTTCCTATTCAATAAAAAGCAGCCTAGACTACTTTTTATGACGTTTATTGGCAATTAATTTCGTATTGCTATTTATCTAGATCGATGTCAGTGGTGTTAAGCCTAACAAAGGCATTACTGGCATGAAATAACCTCAGTAGATACATGCTCGCTGGTGATGTTGAGTTTCGCAATCGATACCTGCCATGGCGCAGCTGTACTTAACTGCCAAGGTGAGAATACTTGCCCTAAATTAACACCTTGCTGTGAAAAACACCGTAAATCAATGCTTAAAGTCTGCCATTCATTGGTTGCATTTAGCTGCTTAGCAATATCCAATTTACCTTGGCAATCATCACCACATTGCATACCAAGCCAAAGCGGGGCATCGGCACTTTGCTCAACCTTAATTTGCATTTGTAACTGCCCTGCTTTTTCAACAAACGAACGTAAATCAGATGGGAATGCCGCACTTAAACGCACTGCTGCTAGTTCATCGCCGCTGAAGGTAATTGCACGCGCATCTTCTTGAACGTCTTTATCAAAGGTTTTAACGCTAACAGCTCCGATTGATTCGCGACTACTTGCCATCACTTTTTGCTGCTCACCACTTTGTAAATGCAGACTCCATGGCGCTTTAACCGCGCGCTCAAACAAGACTAAATCATCAAGCTGTTGTGACGTTCCCATTTGTTCAACAAGATCATCTTGTAAGGTGTTTTTATCTGAATAAGTTAAGCCAAAACCATACGGTAATAATGGCGAATAATCTTTATCACCACGATTTTCGTTATCAACTGGGTTATTCGGCCAAGAAAACGACAGCTTGCCTTTAAAATCATGATTTACTGAGCCATCTACATTTGCAAATAACACATCGCTAATTGCATCCCCTTCGCTACCTGGCAACCACGTCGCAACAAACGCATCACTGGCATTAAGCTCTGCGTTTACCCACATTGGGCGGCCGCTAATAAATAACGATACAACGGGAATACCGGCTTGCTTGAATTTTCGCAGTAGCGCTAAATCCGTTTTATTACCCCGCTGATATTCAAGATTATCTAAATCCCCATTGCCTTCTGCGTAAGGTTGCTCACCAAATACTACAATAGCGACATCTGGAGATGTATTGAACTCACCGTTTAAGTCATACTGAACTTGCCCGCCCGCTTGCTTAACAGTGTGTTCAATACCATCCAAAATCGACGTGCCACCTGGGAAATCGCTATTTTGATTCCCCGTACCTTGCCAAGTAATGCTCCAACCGCCAGATTGCATACCGATATTATCAGCACCTAGACCGGCTACTAACACATTTGCTTTTGGCGAAAGCGGCAGTAACTGTTGTTTGTTTTTTAGGAGTACTAAAGATTCGCGAACTGCTTGTTTTGCGATTTTACGATGTTCAGCACTACCAATGACCTCTGTTTTTCCTGAAAGTGGACGATTTGCAGGACTTGGTTTATCAAATAAACCCGCACGCATTTTTACTCTCAGAATACGCGTTACCGCATCATCAATTCGTGATTGCGCAATTGTGCCATTGTTAACTTGTGCGATAAGGTTTTCATAAAGTGGCTTCCATGCATCAGTAGGCACCATGTATACATCAAGGCCGGCATTAGCGGCTTGTGCACAGTTTCCATTGGTACAACCAGGAATTTGTCCATGACCATTCCAATCACCCACAACAAAGCCATCAAAACCCATTTTGCCTTTTAGCACATCAGTTAAGAGATATTTACTGCCATGGATTTTTTCGCCATGCCAGCTATTAAACGACGCCATAACTGTTTGTGCTCCAGCACCTAAGCCTCCCACATAACCTTGCGCATGAATGGTAAATAACTCTGCTTCGCTGGTAATATTATTACCTTGGTCATCACCGCCTTGTGTACCACCATCACCAATAAAATGCTTAACCGTACTGATCACCCGTTTATCTGATAAAAAGTCTTGATCAACTGCGCCTTGTAAGCCTTTTACTATTGCGGCTGAGTAATCTCTAACAATTTGTGGATCTTCTGAATACCCTTCATAAGTACGGCCCCAGCGGTCATCTCGTACCACAGCAACGGTAGGTGCAAACACCCAATCAATACCGGTTACCATCACTTCTTGGGCGGTCGCTGCAGCAATTTTTTCAATCAACTGTGGATTGTTAGCCGCACCTAAACCGATATTGTGCGGAAATAACGTCGCACCAATAACATTATTATGACCATGAACTGCATCGGTTCCCCACATAGTTGGGATACGGCTACCATCAAGGGAATCATCTACTGATGCTTGGTACATTTTTTCGGCTAGTTCAATCCAATCAGCAGCCGTGGCATGTTTATTATTATTAGGAAAAGCCCCACCGCCATTAAGGTAAGAACCAAAACCATATTGACGCATATCTTCCACTGTAATATCGCGAATTTCAGGTTGGATCATCTGGGCTACTTTTTGCTCTAAGCTCATTGAGCCGAGCAAGTCAGCAATTTTTTGCTCCATATTGGCATCGTCTTTAACACCGCTTTTGATCATCGGCCAAATCTCATTGGTCGCTGCTGTTTGTTCTGATTGCGAACAGCCATTCATCGCCATTGCTGCAATCATCATTACCAAAAGAGTACGTGGTTTTGTTATTGTCATGTTGTCCACCTAGTTATCAATGACGAGTTGAAGTTGTTACTTTTGAGCCAAATAGCGCAAAGTAAGTAATATATAAATAGCAGCCGATCGGCAGTAATAGTGCTAATTGCACACCAAAATTGTCAGCTAGGACGCCTTGTAATAATGGAATAATTGCACCACCGACAATGGCTAAGCATAAAATACCTGAACCCTGAGAGGTATATTTGCCAAGGCCTTGTAGGGCTAAACTGAAGATGGTTGGGAACATAATTGAGTTACATAGTCCGACCAACAAAATAGCCCACATTGCTAATGCCCCTTGTCCTGTCATCGCCATTAACACCAGTACCACGGCAAGTAATGCATGACATGCCAATACCTTACCTGCATTGAGTTTTTGCATGATGGCAGCACCAATAAAGCGTCCTATCATGGCGCCCGCGAAGTAATAACTAATATAATGTGCTGCTTGCTGTTCAGTAAAACCCGCAATATGGTCTAAGGTTAAAAAGCCCACTAAAAAACTGCCGATTGCGACTTCAGCACCGACATAAACAAAAATGCCAATGGCTCCTAAAATTAAATGGCGATACTGCCAAACACTACCTAAATCAATAAAGTTCTCAACATATTGATTTTCACTCTCAGCATCTGCTGCTTTGCCAAGTTTAGGTAATTTTAAAAAAGCAAAAATCCCCGCAAGTACCAGTAAGCTTGCTGAAAGCATTAAATAAGGAAGTTTAACTTGCTCTGCGGTTGCTTGGCTGACTTCAGTTAGAATAAGCCAGCCACCAAAGATTGGCGCAACCGTAGTACCTAACGAATTAAATGCTTGGGTCATGGTTAAACGCGACGACGCTGTTTTTGCAGCGCCAAGTACGCTTACGTATGGATTGGCTGACACTTGTAAGATGGTAATCCCCGAAGCCAGTACAAATAGCGCCAATAAAAACAGCTCATAAACATGCGCTACGGCTGCGGGATAGAATAATGCACAACCAACCGCGGCCACCACTAAGCCCACCACAATACCAAATTGATAACCTATTTTACTCACCAACTTACCAGCAGGTATCGACATCACAAAATAAGCCCCAAAGAAACAAAATTGGATTAGCATCGCTTGGGTATAATTGAGTGAAAACATCCCTTTTAAATAGGGGATCAGAATATCGTTCAGACACGTAATAAACCCCCACATAAAAAATAAGGTGGTCAACGACGTTAAAGCAAACGTTTGTTTGCCCATTGGTTGTAGGCTATGTTCATTCGTTGCCAAATTGTGTGTGACGTTTGCCATATTAAACTCTCTAATTATTTTAATTATCAGTTAGTTACGCTTATTTAAGTACTTTTTCACTACTTAAAAAAGCAAATAATAGTTGCAACATAAAATGTAAGCGCTTACATTTATATCATATAAATCGAAATTAGCAATTTATTTACAAACATTCTGTAAGCGCTTCCATTTTTAATGACTATGCTGTGCTTAATGTAAAAGTAATTGCCAAAACTGAATGTTAAAGGATGCACCTAATCGTGTTTAAAACTATTTCTCTACCGCCTAGCTCTGCGCTACTTAAACCTCAGTTTACCTTTGGTGTAGCCACAGCCTCATTTCAAATTGAGGGAGCTCGCAGCGCCCGCCTGACATCTATTTGGGATACTTTTTGTGACCAGCCAGGAGCTATCACCGACAATAGCAATGGCGATACAGCCTGTAACCATGTTGAACTATGGCAACAAGATATCGCAATGATTGCTGACTTAGCCGTTGATGCGTACCGATTATCAATTTCATGGCCGCGCGTATTGCATCAAGATGGCAGTATTAATCAGCAAGGCATTGGCTTTTATCGTGATTTATTAACGGCTTTAAAAGCACGCAATATCAAGACCTATGTCACCTTATATCACTGGGATCTACCCCAGCACTTGGAAGATAACGGTGGCTGGTTAAACCGTGACACCGCCTATGCATTTGCTCACTATACTGATTTAGTTACCAAGCAGTTGACAGGTTTAGTTGACTCTTATGCGACTTTAAATGAACCTTTTTGCAGTGCCTATTTAGGCTATGAAGTGGGTGTACATGCCCCCGGTATTAAAAGCCAACAAGCAGGTCGTCAGGCGGCTCATCATTTATTGTTAGCCCATGGTCTTGCCATGCAAGTACTGCGCGCCAATTGCCCTAATATAGAAGCTGGTATTGTTCTTAACTTCAGCCCAGCTTATCCACTGACAGAAAACGATACACAAGCAGCATTATTAGCCGATCAATATCACAATCAGTGGTATATCAAAGCAGTTTTAGAAGGTCTGTATCCGGCGCTTTTAAATAGCCTCAGTAGTGAAGTGCAACCCCATATAGCTGCTGATGATATGGCGATAATAAGTCAAAAAATCGACTTTATTGGCGTTAATTACTATACCCGCATACACTACAAAAACACTGATGATAACTGGTTTGCCGAAGCACAAATCGACAACATAGCTGTGACTGACATGGGCTGGGAAGTCTATCCACAAGGTTTAACTGAGTTGTTAGTATCATTAAATGAGCTATACCAACTACCTAAAGTTTATGTAACTGAAAATGGTGCGGCCATGGCAGATACACTACGAGATGGCCAAGTACTCGATACAGAGCGTGTTAGTTATTATCATACCCACCTCAATGCAGTGCATGACGCAGTTGAGCAAGGAGTTGATATACAAGGCTATTTTGCATGGAGCTTAATGGATAACTTTGAATGGGCATACGGCTATGAAAAACGCTTTGGTCTCGTTTATGTTGATTATGAAAACCAGCAACGCATACTAAAAGAGAGCGCAATACAATATCGCGCATTGCTCACACAGCGCAAAAAATAATAACAACATGAGTGCCAATTATGCTAACTAGAAAAGAAAAAATAGCCTATGGCTTAGGTGATACTGCAAGTAACATCATTTTTCAAACCGTGATGCTATTTTTAACTTTTTTCTATACCGATATATTTGGTATTTCTCCGGCCATCGTTGGTACTCTGTTCCTAGTGGTGCGAGTTATTGATGCAATCACCGATCCGTTAATGGGGGCGCTCACCGATGCAACCCGAACCAAATATGGTAGTTATCGGCCTTACCTATTGTGGCTCGCGATCCCGTTTGGGCTGGTTAGTGTAATTACTTTTACCACACCAGATTTAAACGCGACAGGAAAAGTCATCTACGCGTTTGTCACCTATACGCTATTAATGCTGGTTTATACCGCAATTAATATTCCTTATTCAGCTTTGGGTGGAGTACTAAGTCACGATCCGAGTGAACGCGTATCCATTCAATCTTATCGTTTTGTATTTGGTATGCTCGGTGGCTTACTCGTCAGTGCTTGCACATTGCCATTAGTAAGCTGGTTTGGTAAAGGCGATAATGCTCTTGGCTATCAGCTTACTATGATACTGATGAGCTGTTTCGGTGTGATATTATTTTTGTTCTGCTTTCGCTTTACTAAAGAACGCGTGGTTGCACCACAGCAACAAACCCTTAGCCTCAAAGCACAAATGGCAACGTTGTGGCAAAACGGTCCTTTTAAAATACTCTGTGGTGCTGCCATTATGCTGCTCACGAGTATGGTGCTGCGTACGACTTTAGCAATTTATTACGTAAAATATGTTCTTGGTGAAGCCGACTTAGTTACGCAATTTGTTACCTTGGGAATGATCGGTAATATTCTTGGCTGCGCCTGCGCACAACCACTGAGTAAACGGGTTGACAAAAAAGCAGCATATATATATCTCCAATACATCTCTGCGGCCATAAGCTGTTTTGCATTTTTCTTATCTGACGACCAATTAGTGCTCGCGTTTGCAGTCTATTTTTTATGGTGTTTTTTCACCCAAATGGCAACTCCATTGTTATGGGCAAAAATGGCAGATGCAATTGACTACGGACAATGGCAAAATGGCCATCGGCTAACTGGCTTGGTCTATGCAAGCGTGGTGTTCTTTATTAAACTAGGCCTGGCACTGGGCGGAGCTATTGCTGGTTGGTTACTGGCTTACTATGGCTATCAAGCTAACACTGAGCTTAATGAAGCAACTAAAGTCGGTATTTTAACCTCGTTTACACTGTTTCCTGCAATTGGTAGTGTACTTGTCGCGTTGATCATGAAAAGGTATATTCTTGATAATAATACCTTAGAGAAAATAAACGCTGATTTAGCCCAAAGAAGTAGTACTTAACAAGGAATATCATGGCGACCATTTATGAGGTGTCAAAACTTGCTGGGGTCTCATTAGCGACCGTTTCAAGGGTAATGAATAATAATACTAATGTCAGTGATGCAACGCGAAAAAAGGTAACCGTTGCGATGACACAGCTTGGTTACCGGCCTAATTCCATAGCACAATCTCTCGCATCTAATTGCTCGAATAGCGTAGGCTTGCTCGTTTCTGAGCTACACGGGCCATTTTATGGACCGATGATGAGCGACATTGAAAATGCGTTTCGTAATCAAGGTAAACACGTCATTATTACCGCAGGCCACAGTGATGCCGATCGTGAACAGCAAGGGATTGAGTTTTTAATTAGTCGCAATTGTGATGGCTTGATTTTACATGTTGAAGCCATCAGCGACGACTACTTGATAGAACTGAGTAAAGGCAGCACCCCCTTTGTACTGATCAACCGTTTGATCCCAGAGCTTGCCGATCGGTGTATCGTTTTAAATAATATCAAAGGTGGATATTTAGCAACCAAGTATGTCCTTGAGCAAGGCCATCGTGACATAGCTTACATTAGCGGGCCACTTTGGAAAAAAGATGCTCAGGATCGCTTAACCGGCCATAAACAGGCTCTCGCTGAATTTGACTTAGAATTTAATGAACAATTGCTTTATCAAGGCGATTTTATGGAAACCAGCGGCTCGGCAGGTTTTAAGTTATTCCATGAAAGTAACCACGCTTTTACAGCTTTAATTTGTGCTAATGATGAAATGGCCATTGGTGCAATGGCCACAGCCCGAGAATATAGCATTAAGCTTCCCGAACAATTGTCGATCATGGGTTATGACAACGTATTTTTTACCCGTCATATTTACCCGCCACTAACGACTATTAACTACCCAATTAATGATATAGGAAAAATGGCAGCAAAGTGGATTTTAAGCAAAGTTTACGGTAAGGGTGAATTACCGTTACAAACATTATTTGAGCCAGAACTGATCGTCCGTCAATCAATTATTACTAACCCTCAATAAGTTGGGTTAGTAATGCTAAATTAATCGGTTTAAGTAATACTTGCTCTATCTCAAGGAGTTCAATTTGCTTCGGTTCTGGCTGTATACCACTGACGATTACTCGCTTTAAATCTGGATAATACTGCTTTGTATAACGAGCTAAATCCAAGCCACTGCCATCAGGCAAATGCATATCTAATAACACTTTATCAAATTGAGAGTCATTTTTTAGAATTGCTAAAGTATGCTCATAACTAGTTGCAACAACGGTTTCAACCCCTAAACTTTCCAGTAATAACTGGGTGATTTGCGCCGCATCTGCATCATCTTCAACCAATAAAAAACGCGCACAACTTTTTACTCGCGCTGGTTGCGCTAATTTATCAACGGGCTTATTAGCCGCCATAGAGTAATTAGTTAAGCACTGATAAAGTAAGCTTGAATCAACAGGTTTGCCTATCACATCGTTAAAGCCCAGCGCCAATAACTCGCTATGTATACCTTTCATCGTGGCAGCAGTAAGCGCGATTACCGCACCCTTAAAACCCATTTTTCTAAGTTCAATCGTAGTTTCTTTGCCCCCCATCACCGGCATATGAATATCTAAAAATATAATGTCGTACGGATCACCTTGCTGTTGTGCTTTAGTTACTTTATCAAGTGCTTGCTTACCGTGTTCAGCATAATCAACCTTTGCACCAGCAGAAGAGATCATATGCCCAACTAACACCCGTAAATCTCGTAAATCATCAACCACCAATACTCGGCCACTGACTTTACAAGGGGCCATTTTTTGCTGCATATTAGGTGTCAAATCGAGCTTCAATACACTGCGCTCTACATATTGAATATTGCCCGGATACACTGAAATAGTAAATTCAGATCCATGACCAATAGCAGACTCTAATGTGATCCCGCCCTGCATACGACTCAACAATTCAGAGCAAATAGCTAAACCTAACCCCGCGCCGCCAACTGAGCGCGATTCTACATCGGCTATTTGTTCAAATGGTTTGAATATAAGTGCTTGTTTCTCAGGGGCAATACCCATTCCAGAATCTTTAATACTAAAAAACAGCATTTCACGGCCATCAATAACTTTTGTCCATGCGTGAACAATGATATCGCCTTGCTCGGTGAACTTAATCGCATTATTGATGATATTAATTAAAATTTGCCGAAACCGTGTCGCATCAATACTAATTACAAGAGGCAAAGGTTGTAATGACTCAAAACGCAGCGACAGCCCTTTATCCAGCGCAGATACTCGCATTAAGGTAAACACATCAGCCATTAAACTATCAAGGTTGACATCACTGCAGCTGAGCTCCAGTTTATCGGCAGCTATTTTTGATAAATCGAGAACATCATTTAACAAGCTAAGTAGATGCTTACCATTACGATAAATAACCCCTAACTCATTATTGGCATGATTGTTAAATTCACTTTGCATAAGCAACTCGGTATAGCCCAAGATTGACGATAACGGGGTGCGTAGCTCATGGCTTAAATGTGCTAAAAAGCGGTCTTTAGAACGATTCTCAGCCTCTGCTTTAAGTCGTTCAAGGCGTTCATCTTCAACATCGCGTCGGGCTAATGCGTAGCGAATAGAGCGGGCAAAGCGACTTGAGCTCATTTCACTTTTTACGAGGTAATCAACAGCTCCTGCATCCAAAGCGGCTAAATCAAGGGCGTCGTTTGATTGCCCGGTGAGCATAATGATAGGGCCATTAAAACCATTTTCTACAGCTTGTTTTAATACTGCTAAGCCGTCTGAAGCCCCTAAGCGGTAATCAAGCAGGCAAATATCATGATGATTTTTACTCAGCACCTTAACTGCCTGCTTGGGATCACTGATCCACTCTATATCAAATGTATGCGAACTCAGCTGCTCTAGATAATCACAGGTTAAAATATAATCATCTTCATCGTCTTCAACAAGTAACAGTCTGGTTGCCTTATCTAACATAGCGTCTCCAGTTTTTTATTTAGTCATTAAACGTACTAGGTAACTCTACAAACTCCACCCAGTACTTACCTAACGTTTTCATTAGTTCAACTAAGCCATCAAACGTAACTGGTTTAGTAATGTATGAAGCCGCGCCTAAATCGTAACCCTTAACCATGTCTTCCTCTTGCTTAGACGTGGTTAAAATAACTACAGGAATACCTTTTAAGTTTGAATTGCCTTTAATCGCTTGCAACGCTTCGCGTCCATCCATGCGTGGCATATTCAAATCCAATAAAATCAACCCAGGTCGTGGCGATGAGTTTTTGTCTTCAAACTTACCTTTACGCTCTAGGTACTCCAAAAGCTCCACACCATCTTCAACAAAGTATAACTCGTTTAATACACGGCTTTCAGCGAGTGCGTCTTGCGTTAATAAACGATCATCTTCATCATCATCAGCCATTAAAATGGTGATTGGCTTTACTTTAGAAAATGGCATTTAAGCCTCTCCTTGCAATGTGAAAAGCTCGCTTTCCACAGGTAGTTTTATGATGAAGGTTGCTCCCTCACCGGTTTCACTTTGTGCCGCTATCGTACCGCCGTGACGCTCTACAATACGTCGGCACACGGATAAACCAATCCCAGTGCCTTTATATTGCGAACGCCCATGCAGACGTTGAAACGGAACAAAAATTTTGTCGGTATATTCTGGCGCAAAACCAATACCGTTATCTTTAACTGTAATGATTTGCCATTCCAGCTCTGTATTATAATCATCATTAAATTCAGTCTGATGCTGATACTCAATAGTGATAATTGGTGCCACATCTGGACGTCTAAATTTCACCGCATTTGAAATCAAATTCAAAAATAGCTGCTGCATTTGGCTCAGATCTGCTTGTATTACTGGCATTTCGCCCACGTTGACCTGCGCATTTGACTCTTTAATCGCAATTTCTAAATCGCTTAGCACATCATCAAGTACTTGCTTTAAATCCGTATCGGCAAAGTCTTTACCACGTGTTGTCACTCGCGAAAACTCTAACAAGTCATTAATTAAATTAGACATTCTTTGCGCTGCATTTTTCATACGCGCGATATAATCAATGCCTTTTTCACCCAATTCGTCTTTAAACATGGTTTCTAAGCGATCACTAAATGCTTGAATTTTGCGCAGTGGCTCTTGCAAATCATGACTCGCTACAAAGGCAAACTCTTCAAGCTCACGGTTACTGCGACTTAGTTCATCAGAGTACAAGGTCAGCTCTTGTGTACGCTCGGTCACTTTACTAGCCAGTGTTTCGTTTTGATATTCAAGTTCCTGCTGATATTTTGCCGCTGTATGTAAGTTAATACGCGTGAGCATAAACATACCAAGGATCAATAAAGCACTGGTTACGGCAGTAATTGCAAAAGTGAGTTTGGCTTCTTTTTTAATTTGCCCTAACTTTCGAAACTGCACAGCTTTAAAAGCAGACTCCGCATCTTGAATTTCATCAGCGAGCTCTCTAATTTGCTCGTAAAGCTTACGGCCTTGATGCGTCTCTAGTAAATAATGAGCACGGCGTTCTTTATCTGCTAATGCTAAATCAACGGTTCTGGTTAATACCGCAACTTTATCATCAACCAAAAATAGTAATCGCGCTACTTTATCTGCTTGGCCTGCAATTTCAGTACGTAAATTTTTAACCAGTGTAGCTTGTGAGTTGAGCTGCATAATAGCGTCGTTGTAGGGTGCTAAATAATCTTTATCGCCCGTTAATAAGTAACCACGTTGTCCTGATTCTGCCTGCACAATTGAAAGATGAAGCTTCTCAATCGCGGTGTTTAACATATTAGTATCATCTAAACGCTGTTGGGTTTGAGTCAGGCTTTGAATGGTATTCATTGCCAAAATCGCATTCCCCACCACAATACACAGCAGCACCGCGATAAAACTGGCCCAGGTTACCTTGACCTTACCTTGTTGCTTTTGCAGCTTCATTTATAATCCTTTTATATTATCTTATTCAACGACGCCGAGATTCGATATTTGTTCTAAGCTGTCACTGCATTGCTGGCAATTACTTATTATTTTATCAAGTGCTGCCAATGCTTTTTCTTTTGGCATATCATTTTCTAGCACTAATTTAATCAATTCTGCATTCATCGATATACGATTCAGTGGTCCGCGTGCATCATGAATCAACTTATTGATTTTATCGTTATTAGCCATGCTACCCCTTTATTGATTACTTGAGTTTAATTTAGCTATATTCGCCAATACCACCATAGGCATTTAGACGGTTGTATAAAGTTTTAGTACTTATACCTAGCATTTGCGCTGCAAGCGTTTTATTACCTTGTACTTTATCCAACGTAGCGTGGATCAGCTCTTTTTCAACTTCTTCAATAGTTTGCCCTGCAGTCACTTGATTTGCTTGAGTTTGCTTATTCACTCGTGAAAATGGTGACTCTAAGTTATCTGGCAAAGTAATCGCTTTACCTTTTGGATCACTCATAATAAAAGCACGATGAATGCCGTGGCGCAGTTCTCGAACATTGCCTGGCCAATCATAGCTTTCAAGTAACTTTAATTGTGCAGTTTGCCATTGAAAGTCGGTATTGTTTTCTTCATTTAATTGATTTAAAAAAGCATTGGCTAATAAGGCAATATCTTCTTTTCTTTCACGCAGTGGTGGAATATCAATAGGAAATACCGCTAACCGAAAGTAGATATCTTCACGAATAACATTATTTTGCGCTAAATCTTCTAATGAACGGTTAGTCGCAGAAATCACTCGGCAATCTACCGCACTTTCTTTACTGCCACCTACTCGGGTTACTTTTTTAGTTTCTAACACGCGCAATAGATTAGGCTGCATATCTATTGGCATTTCAGTCACTTCGTCTAGAAATAATGTTCCGCCGGTTGCTTGCTCAAATACACCGTCTTTACGGGCAATAGCACCAGTAAAAGCCCCTTTCTCATGGCCAAATAATTCGCTACCAATAAGTTCTTTCGATAACGCACCGCAGTTAGTAGCCACCAAAGGTCCTGTACATGCGCTAGCATTGTGAATCGCTTGTGCGACAACTTCTTTACCAGCACCACTTTCACCCATTAACATTACGTTGGCGTTGGTGTTAGCAACGCGCTCAATCATGGTATACAAATGCTGCATTTGCGGCGATTCACCTATTAAGGTGCCAAAATGCTTTTTAATACTTGGCTCGGCTTTTTTCTTAGCCGTGGTTTTTTTAGGGTTGAGAAGGCGCTCAATATCTTCGCGCTGCAAGGGCTTAACTAGATGACCAACGTTAGGCTCACACATTTCAGCCAACTTACCTTTGACTGAAGGATGACCTGAAATAAGGGTTATTTTTGGTTTTTGACCAATACTTTTAAGGTGCTCAACCAAGTGTAAACCACTTCCATCAGGCAGCATAAAGTCTAACAATACATGGTCAAAGGTATTATTTACAAACCACTGCTCAGCCTCTGCTAAATTAGCAGCAGTATTAATGTTATGTCCTAAAAACTCTACGATATGACAAACGACATCACTAAACTCGCTATCATCATCAACTAACAGTATGTTTAACATGATAAATCCCTATGCTTATTATCATTGCCCAGCCCCACATCTTAACTGCCTTATTCTACAAAATCGATGCTTAACTGGAAATTTACGCTATCTAAATAGATTTAGATCTTTTTTGAGATATAATTTTTAAATTAAATTTTAAGGAACATTCTGATGCGCTTACTTAAAAGCACCGTTCATCCCAGTGTGAGTGCCAGCGAGCCACGTCAATTTACTCGCCTAACGAGCCGTGCTATTGCCTTAAAAGGCACTGATATTTTATTAATGTACACTGCCCGCTATGAAGATTTCAGCTTGCCTGGCGGCGGCATTGATGAAGGTGAAAGCATAGAGCAAGGATTAATCCGCGAGCTACAAGAAGAAACTGGCGCACAAAACATCAAAGTACTCGGTGAGTTTGGCCTTTATGAAGAATACCGCCCTTGGTATAAAGATGATTATGCAGTGATCCATATAAAGTCTTACTGCTATTTTTGTAGTATCGATGAGCAATTAGGGCAAGCGCAACTAGAACATTATGAGCAACAAAATGGCATGGTTGCTAAATGGGTTAATATTTATGATGCCATTGCTCATAATGAGCGAACGCTGGCAAACAGCGATAAGCAAGGGCTATCAATCATTCGCGAAACCTACTTATTAAAACAGATAGCTAAGCAACTTTAGGATCACAGCCCTGTAAAGAAGTTAATCTGCTCTGTTAGCTTCTTTCGACCAGAAGTAAAAACGCCATAATCCGACTAAATTACTGAGCAAAAACAAGCACTCCATCAATACTGCCATCGGTGAACCCACCAGTAGATTATGGCTTATCCACAATGCAGTGCCGAACACCATAAATAGTCGCAACAACATATCTCGCGGTTGGAAAGAAGCAACCGTCTGTATTAATGTTGCTAGCAATGCTAAACCACTTAACCAACCCTGCCAAGTTAATATAACAGCCACAGTGCTTAACAACATAAAACCCAACATTGCCCACTGACTACGATTAAAAATACAATAAAAATAACGAACTGCCGCTATCAACATTAATAAACTAGCACTTATTTTATCCAGCAAAAAAAAGTGTGTAGCGGTTAAAAGCACAGAGCTGAATAAGCACAGCAATATTAATTTTCGAGATTTAAATTGAAATGACGCTAAATCTAATAAAGTAGCGATAGCGACTAAGCATTGTGAAACTAAAAACATAGTGACTCCTGAAAAAAACAGCAGTCTAATTTAACCTAGCCTTGCAGCGCCTTAACTTAAGTTAAGGCGCTGACGAATTCGTGATAAAGAAATAGCAGAAATGCCGATATACATCGCCACTTCGGTTAGCGTCAATTGCGCAATCCAGTGTGGTTTTTGCGCTAATAAATAGCGATAGCGCTGCTCTGGTGTATTTAATAATAAAAAAGCCTCTTTAGCTTCTTTAAACACTAATTGTTGGGTCAATAAATGTTGTTTTAGTTGTTGCCAATCGGGCTGCTCAAATACAGCTAACGGAATGGCAATTAATCGCGCTGATTTAACCACTTGCAACTGATAAAGCCCAGGAGTATTGGTAAGCCAGTTAGCAAATAAAAGAGCAAACTCGTCCTTAAAATAATATTCTTTGCATTTTTGCCCGCCACTTTCAGTAGTGTGCAATGCAGCGAGTACGCCTTCTAAAATTAAGTAACCATACTGCTGCTTATCGCCTTGTTGTAAGATCACCTCACCGCGAGAAAATGTTTTCACTGCAAATTGCTGCTCACATTTAACAAGCAAATCATTAGCCAATGCATGATAACTATCTCCTAACGGCAACATCGCTAAATTATGCATTGGCTGGTGCTAACAGTTCAGTGATTTCAGCAGCACTAATCCCCTCTCTTGCAATGTATTTTTGCCCGCACCATAACGGCGAAAAATCACTTTTGCCTTGTGCTTCTGATTTAGATCGCAATGCACTTAGCGCAATACTGGCAAATGGGAATGCAGGAGCTTGCTGCGGCATGGCGCCAAGTTCACGCATAATGCGGTTTTCAATCCCTCGGGCAGCGCGCCCAGAAAACACCGTTGTCAGCGCCGTGCTATTCGCTGACTGCTGTAAAATAGCGTCGCGGTGCAGCGCTGAAGTAGTTGCCTCTTGAGCCAATAAGTAGGCACTTCCTACTTGCACCAACTCGGCGCCTAGCGCATACATCTGCTGTACATCTTCAGTGGTTGCAATACCACCTGCCGCAATGATGGGTACATTTAGTTCAGCCACGCATTGCTCGACTAATACTGCGGTAGATTTCTGCAAAGCCAAATCCATTGATAAAAAATGTCCTCGATGGCCACCTGCTTCTAAACCCTGCGCAATAATAGCATCAGCGCCATTTTCACTCAGCCAAATAGCTTCATCTAAAGTGGTAGCGGTTGAAATCACTTTAGTGCCCCAGCTTTTGATTTGCGCCATAATCGTTTGCTCAGGTAAACCAAAGTGAAAACTTACCACCGCGGGTTTATAAGGGGCAATAATATCAACAACCGATTGACTAATAGGTTGACGAGAAGCCCCTGCAGTTAAGCTTTCAGCATCAATACCATACTCATCAAAATAAGGCGCTAGCAAATTATGCCATTGCTGCTTTTGTTGGCTGGTGTAATCACCGACCGTATGACAAAAAAAGTTAAGGTTATAGGGATTACTGGTCGCTTGAGTCAGTTTATCAAGCTCGCTCACTAACTGTTGTTTTGAGAGCATTGCACAGGGTAATGATCCTAAACCACCTGCGTTACTCACCGCAGCAGCTAAACGAAAATCTTGCACACCCGCCATCGGCGCTTGAATAAGCGCTAAATGCGTATTAAAAAAAGATAACGCCACAACATACTCCTTGTAACTTTTTCAGCCACCAGAACTTTTTACCGATACAAAAATAATAGCTGAGTAAAAATAATAATGAAAAAATTAAAAGCTGTTTTATAGCAACAACTTAAAATAATTAAATAGTTTAGCGCAGAGTTGGCGTTAGCTTTGCACTCCTTTACTCAATATTATTTGTAAGGAGATGAAAATGACTAACACAGTAACGACAATTAATCCTGCCACTGAACAAACTATTGCAGACTATACATTGCTTAACCTAGAGCAAGCAAAAAATGAGATAGATAAAAGTCATGAGGCTTTCTTAGAGTGGCGCCATATTTCATTGACCGATCGTGCTAAGTATTTAAACAAACTTGCACATGTATTCGAGCAACAAAAAGAGTCACTAGCAACATTGATGACTCAAGAAATGGGCAAATTATACAATCAAGGTCTACAAGAAGTAGAGCTTTGTGCAGCTATATGTCGTTACAGCGCCGAACATGGCCAAACGATATTAGCGGATGAAGAACGCCCTATGGAAAACGGTCGCGCTATAATTACATATCAACCGACAGGTGTGTTACTAGGCATACAACCTTGGAACTTTCCTCTCTACCAAGTAATTCGTTATGCCGTGACTAACATTATGGCTGGTAATACGGCAGTACTTAAACATGCTAGTAACGTGTTTGGTATGGCTGAAAAAATTGAAGAAATGTTCTCCGATGCAGGTTTCCCTAGTCATGTATTTAAAAATTTACTGATTGACGGTAAAACAGCCAGCGAGCTTATTAGCCATAAAGCAATCCGTGGTGTTACCTTTACTGGCAGTGATGGCACTGGTAAAAAAGTGGCTGAGCAAGCAGGTAAACACGTGAAGAAGACTGTCCTAGAGCTTGGTAGTAACGACGCTTACTTAGTACTTGATGATGCAGATTTAGAGCTGGCAATTAAAACCTGCCTGCAAGGACGGATGATCAATAATGGTCAGACTTGTGTATCTGCAAAACGTTTTGTGGTTGTTGAAGCCTTATACGATGAGTTTAAAAAAGGCATAACAGAGCAATTTAACGCCTTAATAGTTGGCGATCCTATGGATGAAAACACCGATCTTGGCCCAATGGCACGCGAGGATTTAAGAGACAAAATTCATAAACAAGTAATGCAATCAGTTGAGGCTGGTGCGTCTATTGTGACTGGTGGCGAAATACCTAAGCGAACGGGTTATTTCTATCCAGCCACATTACTTGAGAATCTCTCTCCCGGCATGCAGGCCTATGACGATGAATTATTTGGCCCGGTCGCTTCACTAATCAAAGCCAAAGATAACGAAGATGCGATGCGCATTGCCAACGACTCTCGCTATGGTCTAGGTGGCGGCATACTTTGTAAAGATGAAAAGAAAGCCATTGAGCTTGCTAAAAAGCATTTTGATACCGGTATGGTTAACATAAATGGTTATGGGCTGGCCCAGCCAAACTTACCATTTGGTGGTGTTAAAGACAGTGGTTATGGTCGTGAGCACGGCGGTTTTGGTATGAGAGAGTTTGTTAATATTAAAGCGATTATGATTAATAGCTAACTACTCCTAATAAAAAATACTCTAAAGGGCCTTAATTGGCCCTTTTTTTTATGACTAAATAAGTTAAGTGTACAATAACTGTTATTCGCTATATTTTACTTACTTCATCATTAAAGGTAGGCACTTCTCGGCTAGAAGTATTCTCCATTTGCAATTCATTAACCGCCTTTTGAATGTCCATGTCGTCATCTAGTTGCTGGTTACTATTACCAGGTTTGTGCACTAACTCAGTTAAAAGAGCAAAATGGTCCGAGCCATATTTTTCTAGCCGTTTTATACGTTTAACAGTAAAGCCATGGCTATGGAATAAGTGGTCAAGCGGCCAGCGCATAAAGAAATACCCAGCATGAAAGGTATTAAAAAAACCTCGGCCTTTGCGTGGATCTAAAAAGTCACTGATTTCCATAAATAAACGGGTACTTCTTGACCAAGCAACGTCATTTAAATCGCCGGCAACAATTGTTGGACGTTTGTTGTTCTTTAAAGCCTTAGCAAGCAAAATAAGTTCGGTATCTCGTGGCCTAGAGGTATCTTCTTCAGTAGGACTTGGAGGAGCAGGATGAATAAAATGACCTTGTACTTCAAGACCTTCTGCAGTCTCAAATAGAACGTGAATTGAGGGAATATCGTTTTCTACAAGCTCACATACTTGTTGTTTTTTTATCTTATATTTACTGTATAAATGCATGCCGTAGCGATTATCTTTCGGGCAAAATATTTTGTATGGATAATCTTCTTCAATGGCTGCAAGTTGCTGTTGCCATTTAGTATCTGACTCAAGCGTAATAAGTAAATCTGGCTGGTGTTCATGGACTAAATCTATTAAGTCTTGGTAGCGAGTGTTCGACATCAACACATTAGCCGACATAATACGAATACTATGCCCACTGCCTGCGGGACTTTGCGCCACTTCTTTTTTAGCAAGCCAAGTATAAGGATATATCCATTTACCTTGAATAAGCAAAATTACAGTTGCCATGATTAGCGACGATACAACCAAAGGCGATAGTCCACTTAATGCAAAATAAACACCTAAAAGCAACCCAGCCAATGCAAGATAAAAAACCTGTAAACGAACAAAGTCGCAACTACGAATTAAATAATGCTGGCTGAAAGACATAGGTAAAAGTGTCACAACTAATAACACACTTAATATACTTACCAGCACAATTAGCATTCAATAACCCTTTATTAATAACGACTTAAAATTGACAAAATTTCGCGAGTATCATGCACCATATGAATGATGGTATCGTCTATTTCAATCGTAATACGACCATCACGGTCTATCGGTTTTACTACTCGACCATGGCGATGGATATCGTAATCTAATCTGTCACCTTTGTGGTACTTTTTTTGCCAACCAGGAGGCAATTGACCACCATTATCAACTTTTTTTTGTAATCCTGGCGGTAAACTCCCTTTACCTTTATTTTTGTCTTTGTCATGGTTATCATTTTTTGCAAAAGCTGCGCCGCTGCAAAGTACTAAGCCAAGCAAAGCAGTAGATAGAAGTGCTTTCATATTTTACTCCCTATTTAGTTCATTTAAAGAATAGCAATAATTCATGAACTCGTTATGAAGTAAATTAAATAACCGACATCAAGTTGTGACTTGGTAAAAATTTAGTGACGAGTAACAATAGAGAGAATCTCTCGAGTGTCATGCACTAAATGAATTAGCTGATCATCAACTTCCAGTAAAATTATCCCCTTTCGGTCATGACGCTCAACAACTCGACCACGGCGGTAAATATCTCTATCAAGGCGATCGCCACGATGATATTTTTTATACCAACCCGGCGGTAAGCCATGCCCGTAGCCTACTTTCTTGTATAAACCCGGCGGCAACTTTTTATAATCTGCTGACTTATGGTGTTTTTTATAATATTTTTTATGGTACTTTTTACTGTGCTTTTTATGCTCATGATGATGCTCATGGCGATGTTCATAACGATCATGTTCGCGCTCGTGCTTAGCATTTGCTGCAAACGGTAATAGGCTCAAACCAAGTACAGCCAAAGACAGGGGGATTAATTTATTCATAGCTACTTCCTAGCATAATCTGTGTGAATAACTAAAGCCTAACAAGTCAGCCTGAATGAAAGATGAAATGAATTGTAAACTTTGTAAAGATAGTGAGTGCTTACAGTTTTGTGTTTTAACAAACAATTAGTTAGCTATATTAAAGAAAATAAAATGCTGTAAAACAATAAATAATAAAAACTGGCTGACAGCTCACAACATATTCGTATATTATTAACTCACTGACCTTACTGGAGTTTGCGCATTAATGAATAACTAACACCTGTTGAAATTCGTTTTATTTTTTGAATTTACAGGGTTAGTGGGCGCAAAATTCGTCATATATCTTGCTATCGACTTAACGATACCTAGTTAATTTTAATTGCTTTGCGCGCCATGCCCTGAACACTCCAGAGGCATTATGCATACATTACACATCCACAATTTAAGCTATCAACACCCAGATGGCCAAACTCAATTTAAACAACTTAGTTTTTCAATAAATGAAAAGCTCACCGCGATCATTGGTGCTAATGGCAGCGGTAAATCAATATTGTTGAGTATATTGGCAAACCAACAACAACCTAGTTCGGGACATGTTGAATTTAGTGGTACTCGCGTGCTTATTTCACAGCAACAATTAAGTGAGCAGCACCTTCAAACATCGTCATCCACGATTGCACAACTATTAGGAGTTGATAAAAAGTTAGCCGCCCTTAATCGTATTGAACAAGGAAGCTGCCATGAGGCTGACTTTAACCTAATCGATGATGATTGGTTATGCGAGCAATATTACAAACAACAACTTTTAGCCCTTGCTATTGATACCTCATTAAACCAGCCAATTAAGCATTTAAGCGGCGGTCAACAGCGGCGTTTGATGCTATTTTGCGCGTTGCAAACAAAGCCTGATTTACTGATTTTAGATGAGCCAAGTAACCATTTAGACCAATCAGCAAAGCAATGGCTAATTGACCAATTACATGCGTTTAAAGGGCAAGTAATTGTAGTAAGTCATGACCGCCAATTACTTAATCAATGCGATGCTATTATTGAGCTTAGCAGTCAAGGTGTTCATTATGAAACGGGGAATTATGAGCATTTCAATGAGCAAAAAACACGACAACAAACTTCGCTTACAAAGCAAATTAATAATCTTGACAAGGAGCGACAAAAACACCTTCAGCAAACCCAGCTTAATCGTGAAAAAGCCCAACAAAGAGCAGCACAAGGTAATAAAAAACGTAACACCACCAGCCAACCAAAAGTGATGTTAGACTTTAAGAAAAACAGTGCCCAAGCAAGTAAAGGCGCTTCTGAACGGCTAGCCTCTGTCAAACGCGAAGCCCTAACCGAAAAACGCCAAACACTTCAACAGCAGTTACCAAATAGTAAAGCTAAAACAGTAAAGTTTACGCAACCGACTAGCAATAAACGCCTACTATTTATTGAAAAACTTACTTTGCCATTTTCAAGCGCTAATAAAGCAATCACCCTGCAAATTTTTAGTGGTGATAAGTTACACCTAAAAGGATCCAATGGCAGCGGTAAGTCAACATTACTCCGGATGATTAATGACTCGGCAAATTCACCAGTATCAACAGCGCTTCAATTAAATAGTAAAGTGCTTTATATAGATCAACACAGCTCTTTTTTAGGAGCAACAGACACTTTATGCAATGCATTAGAAAAACACTGTCAGCTAAAACAACAAACAGTACGCCATTTGCTTGCGAATATTGGCTTTAAGGGAGAGAATATTTATCGGCCAATTAGCCAATTAAGCGGCGGCGAGAAAATGCAATTAGCCATGCTTATAGCGGCGCAAAATGCGCAGCACTCTTTATTGTTACTCGATGAACCCGATAACCACTTGGACTTGGCTAACAAGCAACATCTTGCGCAAAATCTGGCTGATTTTACTGGCAGCTTTATATTGGTGAGCCACGATGAGGAGTTTATTAAGCAATCTAATGTACTAACTAACATTATCTTAAAATAGCACAGCGAGAACTTTTTCATCGTTTCAGGTTCAAACTCATCGGATCACTTAATTATAAAAAGGAATAATATGAAAACTCTACAATTGGTTTTGGTGATTGTAATTACTTCGTTAGCTGGCTGCAGTAGTATGCTCAGCCAAAATACGAATCAAAAAACTCGCTCAAGTAGTCTCGTGGATTTTCTATACCCTGATGAACAAAGCCGTCAGGCTCATCAACCAAGCATACCAACGCTTAACTTACCCGCAACTGTAGGTATCGCATTTATTCCTAACCAATATGACTCTGGCATTCGCAGTAACGACGAAATTGCCTTGCTTGAGAAAGTAAAAAAACAGTTTATGCAATATGACTACATTGATCGTATTGAAGTTATTCCTAGTAGTTATTTAAAAGGAGGTCAAGGATTTACCACTCTTGAGCAAGTATCTAGATTATATGACGTTGATATTATTGCGCTGGTATCATATGACCAAGTATCACAAACTCTCGAAAATAATGCTGCATTCTTATATTTAACAATTGTGGGGTTATACGTTATTCCTGGCAACGAAAACACCGTACAAACTTTTGTTGATACAGCTGTTTTCGATGTGAAAAGTAGAAAAATGCTGTTTCGAGCTCCGGGAGTTAACAAAGTAGAGCAACGCAGTACAGCCGTCGGTATTGATGAAACCTTAAACGAGCAGTCGCAAGGCAGTTTTAACTTAGCTGTTGATGACATGATCACAAACTTAGATGCTGAACTTGGTTCATTTAAAACCCGTGTCAAAGAAGACAAAATAGCCAATGTTAATTATAAAGACGGCAGCAGTGGTGGCAGTTTATATTTCTTATTAATGTTACTCACTGCTATGTTAATTTTAAAACAACACGATCAAATAACTAAACAGCTCTACATTAAACTAACAAGCGTTTATCGCTAAAGCTTTAGAATTCCTAAAAAAGGTTATATCCTGCCCTTTTGAAATATTTTAGATAAAGGGCTTTCATGCTTTCTCGATTATTATGTCTGGCGCTGATCACACCTACAGCCTTTAATTCTTTCGCCGCGCAAAACGACATTGAACGCATTACCACTACAGCATCTCGTGCTGAGGTACGCGCCGCTCCTCTACCTTTAGTAATAAGCAGTATCACTAAAGCGCAGTTAGATTTAATCGCACCGACCCATATCGAGCAAGTATTAAAGCAAGTTGCAGGTGCCAATGTACAACATGGTAACGGTCAAGAATATTTGCCCGCACTGCGCTCTCCGGTGCTTTCTGGCGCTGGCGCCTGTGGCGGTATTTTAACAGCCGAAGATGGCATCCCCCTGCGTGCGGCAGGCTTTTGCAATATTAACGAATTGTTTGAAGCGCACACCGAAATGGCGCAACGTATTGAAGTTTTAAAAGGCCCAGGCTCTGCCCTTTACGGCTCAAATGCTGTGCATGGCGTAATTAATGTGATCACCCCTGATACCACTTATGATGAACATTTGCTCGGCGTTGATTTAGGCTCTTACGGTTACAACCGGTTCAAACTGCGCAGCGGAAAAGATTTAGGCAATCAAGGATTTGGTATTAATGCCAGTATCACTCGCGATACCGGATACCGTGATGACGAAAGCGTAGACCAAGAAAAGCTCAATCTGCGCCATCGCTATACAAGTGATGATCTATCCGTCACTACAGGATTGAGCTATACCCACTTAGATCAAAAAACTGCCGGATTTATTGAAGGCTTTGAAAGCTATAAAAACGATGAAATAGCCCAGCAAAACTTTGATCCTGATGCATTTAGAAAAGCCCGCTCATTTCGGCTTTGGTCAAAAACACAATGGCAAACAGCAAAAGATACGCTAACCATTACCCCGTATGTGCGCAATCAAAGTATGACCTTCTTTAAGCATTTTTTACCGGGCACACCGCTTGAAGAAAACAGCCAAAATGGCGTTGGCGTGCAATCACTTTGGCAGCATGCGTATTCAAACGAATTAACTGTTAATTTAGGGCTAGACAGCGAATACACCCGTGCAGATTTTTTGCAATATCAAGACGAGCCAACTCAAGGTTCAGCATTTTTAGTAGCAACTGTGCCACAAGGTAAGCATTACGATTACGATGTAACCAGCACCCTACTCGCCCCTTTTATTAGCCTTGATTGGCAATGGCAACAACTCGCTATCAGTTTAGGCGCACGCTTTGAGCAGCTTGATTACGACTACACCAATAATATGCTGGCTGGTCGCACTGACGAGAATGGCAGCGAATGTGGATTTGGCGGTTGTCGTTACTCGCGCCCGCCAAGTAGTAAGAATACCTTTACAAATACATCGCCTAAACTTGGCTTGAGTTATCAATTAAGTGCTGATAATTATTTATATGCAAACCTATCTCGCGGTTACCGTGCGCCGCAAGCGGCTGAACTTTATCAGCTACAGCGCGAACAACAAGTGGCTGATCTCGAATCTGAAACAGCAGACAATCTAGAAGTGGGCCTCAAAGGGCAATATCAACAACTGCATTATGTATTCTCAGCGTATGCGATGAATAAACAAAACGTGATTTTTCGCGACAGCGACTTTTTTACCATTAATGATGGGCAAACTCAGCACCGTGGTATTGAACTGGAGCTGGATTATCAACTTACTCAGTCGATTCAACTTGCCCTAGCAGCAAGCCATGCAATACACACATACGACTATGACCAAGTTTTATCTGAAGTAAACATTAACGGTAACGACATAGACACAGCACCGCGTAATATCGCCAACCTACAAGCTAACTGGCAAGTCACCAATAACACCTTAATTGCTATTGAGTGGCATCATGTCAGTGACTATTTCACCGATCCTGAAAACCAACACAGTTACGCAGGCCATGACTTACTAAATTTACGCGCAGCATGGCAACTGACTGAACAATTGAAACTAACCGCGCGCATTAACAATCTATTTGATACCGCCTATGCAGAGCGTGCCGATTACACCAGCTTTACTGGCGACCGTTATTTTCCTGGGCGACCACGTAATATAATGTTCTCAGCAAGTTACGCTTGGTAAATATTGAATTAAGTGATTTCTGCTATTACTCAAACTTTTTCTTTTTATCATGTCGATATGATTTTGAATTGTAAGTTGCAGTCATCACTTTATCAACTCCAGCTAAAATCGACTCTTTTAAACCACTTAAGAGCAAGACTTCTTGTGACCTTGAAACATACTCTATAACCCCTTGAGCTAACGATTCAACAATCTCTTGCGCATTCCTAATTACGATATGACCTTGATTAGCCAGCTTAATTAAGTGATCACAGTCTGGAAACTCTTTGCTCTTACAAATATTAAGTGCCATTTTATTATTGATGGTTGGATAAATTAATGTATGAGTAATATCAAAAGGTGGAGAAACAAAAATATTGCTCATATCTGGCGTGTACTGCAGCGCAAAATTTTTAAGATGGGCGTCACCGTTACCAATTAAACAACTGAAAACGATGTACTTATACATTTTTTCAACTTCGAGCATATTATTCGTGTACAAATAGGTTGCTTTCAGTAGGGTTTCGTAACTTCCCCGATATTTTTCATCGGGATCTGAAGAGCGCTTCATCAAAGTTGTAAAGTCTTCATAACCTAGCAACTGAGTGCCACTTTCACCACGATCAAAGCGTTCAATCACAAATGTTTCAAGGTTATCAGATAAATACGTATTTGGCGGTGCTAGACCGCAATATTTAGCTGCTTGCATGCACACATATTCATTAACAGTAAGCAGCTCAAACTCTTCATCAAATGATTTTACGATCAGATCTTTTTGATGAACTGTTCGCTCAACACTTGGAATACTTACTTTGGGTTGCATTCCTGACAAGGTATTCCTGAGATAGTATTTTTCTAATAACTGCGGAAATAAAGGCTGTGCATGCGAATACGTAAGAATATCGTTAAGTGACACGCTATCAACTTGCGGTAATTTAAAGTCACCTTGGTAAGATAACATGCCAATACCATCACTTCCTTGCAAAGCTAATAAGTACATGTCGTTAACTTTGGCGTAACGAGCAAGCCTTTGTGCAATGTATCTACGGTTATGCCCTTCAGGCAAATTTTGCGCAAAAATAGGATGCAATGCACCAGATCGATAACTATCATCCATGCCTTTTTCAGTCATAGTTAATGATAGATTAAACTCATTTTGCGTTTGCTTATAATCGTGTATTGCATCATGAGTTAGCACACCCAGCTCTTTGTCATCTATACACACTGTCAACTTTTGTACTTTTTCAGGTAGGTTAAAAGCCATCACTAGCTATCCTCACTAAAAAGATCGTTTAATTCATCCCAACGAGGTAACCGTGATTTAGACAAAGTTCTTGGTACTACAGCTAGCTCATAATCTAAATAATGAGTATAACGCTCAAGGATATCCAATGATCCTGTAAATTTACCGTTTTCAATTTCAGATAGTGTGCTTTTATTAATGTTCGTCAATTTTTGCACTTCTCGTTGTGTTAGTTGTTTTTCTTTTCGCGCCTGAGCAAGCGCTTTTCCTATTTCTATTCTATTCATCGCAGCCACCAGAAACTCGCCATATAGCGAACATGGTAGTATAAAACAAAAAATATAGCTATATAGCGAACATAACTAGATTACCTTTTACTGTAATAGCTGTTTATACTGCTCAGTTAAGTGCACCTTGAGTTCTGGGTGCGCTACTAATAACTCAGCAAGCTGAGCTTTAGCGGCGGTTGTTTCACCATCAGCAATAAGTGTATCTATACGTTTAAATTTATTTGCTACCTCTGCGGTGATAATTTCAAGCTCTAATAATACTTCGCTTTTAGCGGTCATGCTTTGCGACTCAAATTGCCGTCCTGCCATGTAAGATTGTGTACTGCGTTGAAGCCTTTGAGTTTGCTTTAATTGCTCTAGCTGCTTTTGTTCTAGCACTTCGCTTTGCATCATTTCAGACAAGGCTGCAGGTGCTAAAGCAGTCTGTTCATCGGCTAAAATTTGTAGATCATTCATTGCCTCTGACGGCTTAAGATACTGAGTAGTATTTTGCATATATAAAACCGCGACTAACACCAGTGATGCCGCAGTAGATAATTGCCCATACCAAGTTTGGTAAAAGCGTTTGCGCTTATTAATATTGGTTACTTTGTTAGCATTAGCGGCTTCAGCTGCATGTTGTAATATTTGCTCATCAAGTTGTAAGCTTGGTTGCTCCGTTGCACCTCGTTTATAAAGTGAAGCAATATCATGATCGGTTAACTTATCGCTCATTGTTAGTCTCCATTTTATACTTGATACATTGCTTTAGCTTGGCTAGCGCGTAACGGATGCGGCTTTTGATATTTTCAGTTGTTTCTACCGCTAGTTCGGCAATTTCTTTGAGGGTAAAATCAGCTTCGTGTTTAAGTAAAAACGCCTCTTTTTGCTCACGTGGCAATTGTGCTAGGCACACTTTTAACTGCGCTGCTTGCTGAGCCTGCTCGAGCTTTTCAGCATCTGGTCGACTGTTATGATCAGCAAATTCGGCAATTTCAATGTCTTGATTATCACCGTCTAGCCATTTGTTTTGCGTACCAGTGCGGCGGTAATGATCAATCAATTCATTGTGCGCAATACGATACAACCAAGTGGTAAACTTAGCGCTCACTTGATACTGTGAGCGCGCTTTTATCAGCTTATTCCAGACTTCTTGATAAAGCTCTTCAGCCACTTGCGGGTTTGCGCACTGGCGTAAAAAATAACGATATAAGCTATTTTTATGGCGTAGGTACAGCTGGGTAAAAGCCTGTACATCACCTTGTCCATAACTCAACATTAATTGCTCATCAGCTAGTTCTGTCATAACATCCTTTACTTAAATCATACCAATCGTGTTAAGTTATTAGTCATTTATAGCGACATATAAATAGAGTGATAACAAGGCATAAACTTTGACATATAGTTGTTCTATTTGAGAAATTTATAACACAGTTAGCGCTTTATTTAGCGCGCTAGAATGACTAAATATTTAAGTTGATTGGTATCACAGTGCCGCAGCATTATTAACGAGTTGCACAAACTCACTACGATAGCCAAATGTGTCTATGCCTTTGTTAGCGGTTGCCAATTTAGCGCAATCTTCATACTGCCAGTCTCCGATATATTTTGCACCTTTTAATAACTGCGCAAAACCAGCCACTGCGGCGGCAAATTTAAAGTCTTGGCTGGCTTGCGATAAAGGCAGTTCACCTTTAGGTGTTGCAACAGCTTGAGTGATCAACTTACTTTGCTCAGCGTCAGGCTGTTTATAACGCACTTTTACAAAGGCGAGTTCATTGCTGGTAGCCAGTTTTTTGTCTTCTTTAGATTGGTAACGCAGCTCATAAATTTGTTTATGAGCTGCGTTGGCTAAGGTTATTTCATACAGCGCAGTCACGCTATGCCCTGCCCCTAACTCTGCGGCATCGACCTTATCGTTATTAAAATCTTCATTAGCGAGTACGCGATTTTGATAACCAATTAAACGATATTCAGCCACCTGCTGTGGATTGAATTCCACTTGAATTTTTACGTCTTTGGCAATAATTTGCATGGTACTGCTGAGTTCATCGACCAGTACTTTGCGTGCTTCGTTTATGTTATCTATGTAAGCATGCTGGCCGTTACCTATATTTGCCAGTTGCTCCATTAGGCCATCATTATAATTACCTTGGCCAAATCCCAAAGTAGTTAAGGCAATCCCCGTCTTGCGCTTAGATGCCACCAGCTCTTTGAGTTTATCGATTGATTGGGTGCCCACATTAAAGTCGCCATCAGTGGCTAAAATCACCCGATTAATACCTCCTTTTTTAAAATTTTCGGCCGCAATTTGATAAGCCAGTTCAATACCTTGCTCGCCATTAGTTGAGCCGCCTGCTGCCAGTTTATCTAACGCGGCGCTGATAGTTTGTTGCTCATTGCCTTTCGTTGCTGGCAAAACCATGCCTGCGGCACCGGCATACACGACAATTGCAACTGAATCATTTTCATCTAACTGTTTAGTTAACATGGTTAAACTGGTTTTTAATAAGGGTAACTTATTTGGTGCATTCATAGAGCCAGATACATCCAGTAAAAACACTAAATTCGCCGCTTTTAAATCGGCTTTTTCAATCTCAAAACCTTTAATGCCAATTTTTAATAGTTGCCGATGCTCATTCCAAGGAGCTGTTGCCATCTCGGTATGAACATTAAAAGGTGTAGCTATGCTATTGGGTGCACTGTAACCGTAGTCAAAATAATTAATAAAAGCTTCTTCACGTACTGCGTCATTAGGTGGTAATTTCCCCATATTGAGCATACGCCGAGTATTGCTGTAACTGCCCGTATCAACATCAATTGAAAAGGTTGAAACCGGTTCAGTACCAACTTGTTTTACTGGGTTTTGCTGGGATTTTAAATAATTTTCACGATCTTGCTCTGACTCAAATGCCATGTCATCAATAGGGGCTGGCGGCATTAGCTGTAGCTGTAATCCTGGGCGATGCATAGCAACACTTTCATGTACCATTCCTTGCGGCATTGCTGCAAAACTTATGGCATTTTTACTCTGCCTTTTTTGCACTTGTAACTCTAATTGCTGTTCATCGTTTTGTTTGCTTTGCGCCGCGTTGTTTGCTTGGCTTTGTTGTTCATCAATCTCACGTGGCGCACTTTGCTCACAGCCAGTTAAACCAACTATAACCGCAAGGCTCAGCACAGTTAAACGCAAATTAATTGATTGGGTGTTACTAATTTTGTTATTCATAAAATCACCTTGTTGTCTATCAAATGAGGTTCACTAAGGCTATTAACGGATGACTTTAAAAAGTGGGGTTAATTATTTTTTAATGAGCATCTATTCGTCCCATTTAATATCTACGTTACGAGTGCTGAGTTATAATTGCGCTCCCTCTTTCTTATTGATGATTTTAGTTTTGAACTCGACTGCCATTAAAAGAACTGCTTTTTCTTCTGCTATTTTAATTTTAGGCATTATCTTTATTGCCGCTAACTTACGCGCACCGGTTACAGGGATTGCTCCTGTGCTTGAGCAAATAATTTTGACCTTTAACTTAAGCCCTTCGCAAGCCGGTATGCTCACAACACTGCCGTTAATTGCCTTTGCTTTAGCCAGCCCGATGGCGGCAAGTCTTGCTAAAAAACAAGGCTTAGAAATATCACTGTTTATTGCGCTTATTCTGATTGGTTTGGGCTTGGCTTCGCGGCTAATTGACTCTATGCCAATGCTTTACTTAGGTACAGCAGTCATTGGCATCGGTATCGCAATTGGTAACGTACTGTTACCGAGCTTAATTAAACGCGACTTCCCGCATAAAGTGGCAGTGATGACCTCTACTTACGTACTAGCGATGGGAATTTTTGGTGGTAGTTATGCCGCGCTTATTATTCCGCTGGCTGAATATAAAAGTATCGGCTGGCAATTAGCCCTTGCTTGTTATGGCTTACTTACCCTAGTGAGTATTGTTATTTGGCTACCACAGTTAAAACTTCATACTAAGCCAACAAAAGATCTACTGGCGAGTGTCAACACCAACAAAGTATGGCACGAGGCGCTTGCGTGGCAGATTACCTTACTGCTGGGATTAAATTCATTTTTTACCTATATTATGATTAGTTGGTTGCCGAGCATTTTGCTTGAAGGTGGCCATACAGCTCAGCATGCGGGTGCGCTACAAGGTGCCTTTCAAGTAGCGTCTGCAGTGCCTGGCATTATCTTAATACCACTGCTGGCAAAGCTTAAAGATCAACGTATTTTAACCAGCTTGTTAGCACTAATAGCCGCAACATGCTCACTTGGGCTGCTCTATTTACCTGAGTTTGCCTCTTTGTGGGCAGTCACCTTAGGATTTTGCTCAGGCGCCTGCTTTATTTTAGGTTTATCGTTTATTAGCTTACGTACTCATGACACCCGTCAGGCTACATCACTTTCAGGCATGGCACAGTGCTTGGGCTATTTACTTGCCGCCTCTGGGCCGATTATCGCAGGCTCATTACATAGCTACTTTGGCAATTGGACAACCACCTTATGGTTATGTGCTTTTGCGAGTGCATTGTGCGCCGTATTTGGTTATTTAGGTGGACGTAATATCACCATGAGAAGTGACAGCAATACCTAACTACATGCCTAAATAAATGCATTGCTTAAACGCAATGCATTTATATCTTTAAGAGGAGGACGACCAAAAAATCGGGTGTACTCTCGGCTAAATTGTGAGGCGCTTTCATAGCCCACTTGCAAAGCAGCCGTATTCGCATCAAGGCGCTGATTCAGCATTAATTGCCTCGCCTCTTGTAAACGTAAATTCTTGATATATTGCAAAGGGCTGAGTTTAGTCACTTCTCGAAAGTGCTGGCGAAACGTTGATTCACTCATATGCGCCTCAGCAGCTAAGTCAACTATCGAAAAATCATCTTTATAATTTTGTTTTAACCAATATAAAATTTTAGCTATTTTTTGACTAGCGGATCCTGCGGTTACTATTTGCCTTAATTGATAACTATGTGGGCTTTGTAATAACCGAAAAACAATCTCCTCTTGGATTAAAGGGGCTAGTTGCAAAAGCAGCTTAGGCTCGTTTAATAATTTAATCAGCCTATTTATAGCATCTAAAAGACCCTCATCAGCATCGACTACCGACATAGCGCATTGACGAGCTACACAATCTTGAGATGAAAAATCCATATTAGCAACTGCTTGACCTAAAACTTTACTGTCGATACATAAGTGCAACCCTAAAAAAGGGCGTTGTATAGACGCTGAAGTAATATGGCTTACAACTGGCACATCAACAGAGGCAACTAATGTTTGTCCTTCTGCATAATCATAAATATCTTCGCCCAAGGTAACACGCTTGCCACCTTGCACAGTTATGCCTAAACCAAGCCCATAAACACATGGCATAGGCTCAGACACATTGCTGCGACGTACTAATTTAAGCGCATCTATCTGAGTGTTAAAAATACCATCGTGTGTAGCAATTGCTAACACGGATTCGGTTAAGGTCTGTTTACTAGTCATCGCGTTTTAATTTGATCTCATCATACTTTAATCAAAGCTTAGCACTAAGCACACTCATAAATATTAAAAACAATCACGATCTGTTGTTTTAGGCAAAAAACACATTGGTTTTAACAAACACATTTAGCCATTATCAGTAATAATAAATATTCGCTCAGGCATATTAATGCGCTGACAGGTTATCACTATAAAAACCCAAATAATTCACTTCTCTACGCACTATTTTAAACAGCAAATTAAGCAGCCTAAGGTAAAGCTTACCTACTGCGATATTTTTGCTTTTTAACAATTTAATTTTTAAAGAGACATTATGCTTAAAGTAAATAACCACACAAAATACCCGTTTGTTGCAGCTATTGCCGCACTTGCAGCAATGGGGGAGTTATATCGTCTAAAAAACTTGTTGAACGAAGCCTTAGATAAAGGACATACCATTGATGAGCTTAATAGTGCATTTTCTTATATGGTTACCTACATTGGTGTCCCTCGGTCGTTAAATAGCCTAAACGTGCTAAAACAAATATGTTTGCAAAGACAGCCAAATCGTACAGCATTGGTTGAGCAAGAAATTGAACACCTATCCACGACTAAAATAAACAGCGCCCAAAGCAGGCTTTCTCATCACTGTTACTTGGCAATAAAGCTGGGGGCATTGGCAGTGGAAGATAATTTTCAAGCTCTGCTTCAAGCCCATTTAGTTACATGTCTTGATTCGCAATTTGAAGCAGCACACATAAATGCCGTGATCAATTCACTGGCTATTAAAGCAGATATAAACGTAGCAATGCGCGCTAATTTATCTTTTGCAAAATTGTTAGAGCGCGCATAGTAGTAATATACATTACGAAATTAGACGCTTAAGGCACAGTATCAAAGCCAGTTATAGTGTTTAGCTCTTTTAACCAAGATGGGCTTGAACGACACCAAATTTGTGCTTTAGGAATAAGTTGCTCACGCTGCTCAATAGCCCCAATACGTAGGCCATAAATTTTATCGCCATCACCGACTGACGTTGCATACAAAGAGGTGCCGCAATTACCACAAAATCCCTGTGCACGCTTATTACCACTTTCGGCTGTTTTTATATATTCTTTCGGCGCAGCTGCAGTAAACGTAACCGCGTTAGGATGTGATATAACCACAGTGCGAAATGGGGAACTTGCGATAATTTGGCAATCAGTACAATGACAATTTATTACTTTATTTTCATCAACTTCAGCATGGTAAGTAACCTCACCACAATGACAACGTCCGGTAATTTGCATTTAAGATCCCTACATAGAATTTTAACTAACTAAAGTGGTATCACTTTACGCCAACTTCCCTTGTATTTTCAACAAACGTTTAGGTCATTAACGGTTTTTATACTGGGTTTTACAGTGGCTGCGCATAATAGCGGGATTGCGTAATTTTAAATGTTTTGTTGTACGGCCAGCATGGCGCTTGCGCCAGACTTTAAACGAACCCGATGAGATATTGTCGCGCATAAAACTAACTAACTGGGAATGATTTAAACCATAAAGGTTTTCAATGGCTTCAAATGGCGTGCGATCTTCCCATGCCATCTCGATAATTCTAGACACTTGGCTACTATCAAACATAACAGACTCTTCTACAAAATATCTTTATACCCGACATAGCAAGAATACGATCAATCTGTAACTTCAACTCGCCATGATGGATTCAGCCGATTACACCCCGCCCAATAAAGTTTAATTTTATTGCCTGATGGGTCTTTTAACACCGCTTCTCGCCATAAATAACGCTGCACGGTGATCACTGATTCAAACTCAAAGCCCTTAGCTTTTAAGGAGGCGACCCACTTTTCTAGTTCTGCGCTTTCAAAATATATAACCGCACCATTACTAAACACATCATCAGTTAATAATAAAGAAAATGTAGCTTTATTAGGGCACTCAAAGCGTGAGTAATGATCCGTTTTTACAATTTGTGTAAAGCCCATGGCCAGGTAAAATTGATTTGCTTTTTCGATGTCACAGACAGGTAAAGTGATTTGATTAAGGTTCATAGTCGTTACCTAAATATTGAGTTAGATAACGACTTTAAAACCTTAACTTAACTTGAGGTCAATTAGTAATTTGTATCTTGATATTAAGAAGCTTGATAGCGATTTGCTTGTTTGATGCTAGCAAAATCGTTAAAGCGAACACCGTGTTTTTTCATTACCTCAAGTACTTTCTTGCTGATCATTTGGCGTAAATAAAACGGTTGATTCGGCACAAAATGGTGGATCGTATGGGTATGGCCAAAGTTAAAACAAAACAAGTTAAACGGTGCGAACAAGCGACTCGTTAAAACATGCGTTTGCTCCAGCATGTTATTAACGCCGCCATAGTAATGCATTGATGAAGTCACAAAATTTAATGAACTTGAACGCACAATATTAGGCACAATCAACACCACCATTAAAAACTCAAACACCGCCATAATGTCCAGCAACAACGCCGGCGAATTAGCCGCAAGTGGGGTAAATAAATCAACTAAATGGAACACAATTACGCTATATAAAATAGCAAAGTACGCTGTGGTAACCGGAAACCCTGCGTTAAATACCTTAAAAAAGCTAAACCCTTTGATTTCCTTACTAAAACGTTTAGCGTTAATCAACAAGCCGAGTAAGCCATCAACAATTACCAACGCCCGTAACAATGGCTTTTTAATGCCATTACCCACTAAGCGCTCTTCTAAGTCTTGCTCAGTACCCGACACTTTATGATGATGTAAATGCATTTTACGGCGATACCATGGGCTAATAGTATTTGGGCGCATTAGCCACACTGTTAGCATCATAAAGTTATGTAGAAAAGGCTGGTTACTAAAATACTGTTTATGGATCAGGTCGTGTTCAAGCTCGTGGGAAATTGACGCAGCAATAGCAGCTAAAATAATACATAACCACGCGGGGATAATAGCAAAGTAATAAAGCGCACCAACCCCAATTAACGCACTGAGTGATAATAATAAAATAGCCATCCCGATAGTATTTTGATGGGCTAATAACGGGTGCTTTTGACGAAGCTTAGCTTCTTCAGCTTTAATAGCCTTAACAATGGCTTGAATATTTTCCTTAGCACTTAACGTGGTCATAAATAGCAACTGATAATCAAAGTTGCGCAAATGATACCCGAATAAATAAAAAGCTGCTAGAGCAACGAGCAACGAGCAAAGAGAAACGAATATCGGCCAACGTGATAAGGGAAACTTATATAGAACAAATTGGATATGACAAAGTAAGTAAAGTAATGAATACCTGAAAAACAGAATATATAATTACAAACAATAAAAAGTGAAATTGAGTGTCAATAAATTCACA
>NZ_JACJEZ010000149.1:0-716 GCF_014164365.1 Pseudoalteromonas sp. SG43-6 | reverse complement strand
AATCATTTGATGAGGATAACAATAATGTCAACAAGACCTATATCTATGAGTAAATTACATGCTATTTTACGGCTGAAATATTCAGCAAAATTATCCCATCGAGAGATTGCCAGAAGCTTAAATATTTCACCTGGCACTGTGGCTAATTACGTTAAAAAGGCCAATGAGTTAGGCTTAAACCAATGGCCGTTACCTGAAGATAAACAACACGGTACTTTTCTTAATACAAAAATCAGGGACTTCTCAACCCGTCAGAAAAGATATCCAACACCTGACTGGCTCACCATCAATAAGGATTTAAAGCAGCACAAACATTTGACGTTGCAGTTAGTATTCGATGAAATGCGTGAGAAAGTCGGTGAACCTTATTACAGCTATAGCCACTTCTGCCGCGCCTATCGGGAATGGTTAGGAAAACAACGGTTGTCGATGCGTCAGCATCATAAAGGCGGTGAAAAGCTGTTTGTGGATTATTGTGGCCCCACGCTGACCATCACGTGCCCTACAACACAGGAGACACGCACTGCTCAAGTGTTTGTTGCCGTGCTCGGCGCATCAAATTATACCTATGCTGAGGCAACGTATAGCCAGCAACTTGAAGATTGGGTGATGAGTCATGCCCGTTGTTTTGCGTTTTTAGGCGGTGTGCCTGAACTTGTTATTCCCGACAACTTAAAAAGTGCTGTTAGTAAACCCTGTCGCTACGAGCCTGATCT
>NZ_JACJEZ010000148.1:0-745 GCF_014164365.1 Pseudoalteromonas sp. SG43-6 | reverse complement strand
AAAATCTATTCAAAAGAGCGGCTTGAGCAAGCGTGTTATCGCGCGATCATAATGAATACGACCACACTTAAATCAATAAAGCAGATGCTGAAGAAAGGGTTGGATCAACAACCGTTACCCACACAGCAAACAGAGCCAGAAAAGCCAATTACACATAGCAACATACGCGGCACACAGTATTACCATTAAGGAAATGAATCATGATAGACACCATTAACCAGCAACTTCAACTACTCAAGTTATCGGGTATAAAGCAAGCACTCAAGCAGCAGCTTGAACAGCCAAATTTATATCAAGAGCAAAGCTTTATAGAGCGCATCAGTTTATTGCTAACACATGAAATTGACACGCGTGAGCAAAGAAAAATCGACCGGTTCGTGCGACATGCTAAATTCCGCTTACCGGCTCAGTTAAATCAACTGATTTACTCGCCGACACGTAATATAGAAAAAGCACAGATACGTAACTTAAGCCAAAATAGCTGGTTGAACTTACACCAAAATATCTTAATCACTGGGGCAACAGGCTGTGGAAAAACATACCTCGCATGTGCCTTAGGGCATGAGCACTGCCTACAAGGAAAAAGTGTTTACTATATTCGATTAAAAGAACTACTCGAAAGCCTGTTTCTAGCACAAGCAGATGGTAGTTACCGAAAATTACTAGCGAAGCTAATAAAGTATGATCTACTGATCTTAGACGACTGGGGGCTTGAACCACTGAGTGCGCAGCAACGAGGTGACTT
>NZ_JACJEZ010000147.1:0-765 GCF_014164365.1 Pseudoalteromonas sp. SG43-6 | reverse complement strand
ATAAAAATGGTTATAGGTTAGCTAAAAATTTACCTTCATACACAGCGCATACAGGTAAGGTTTTTAAAGATGTAAAACCATATTTAATAGTCGGTATGGGTGAATCAGGTGAGATAAAGGTTTGGATTTCAAATACACCATCAGCGGGGTTTACAGGTCGCGTATTACACGAGCTTGGTTCAGGACAAGCCCAATGGCGTGAGAATAAGTAGTAAAGCCACTACCCTAAGCTTATGTTCTATAAAGTATTCGCAGAGGCAGCCCGTAGCTCATGACCCAGAAGAAGACGCTGAATTCACCACTAAAAACCACAGCTCGCGCTTTGTTATAATCAGCCTGCGCAAGCAGAGCTCAGCACACAATGGCAATCACAATTAATAAATGGATATAGACTATGGACAAACTCATAAAATTACTTATCACACTCGCTTTAATATTATTCGCTGTAGGATGTTCGTCAACAGGTAAAATTGATTACATGCTTGCAGGTGTCGGCACCGAAAATGGCAATGCAATTTGGGGGCGCTCTGTGGTATTTGATGATGAATGGGGAATACCGTCAGGGGCAATTGGGTGCTGCTATGGTGAAACTAGAGCGACGGTAAGTGTTTACGATCAAAAATTCCCAGAAAAAGTCGCGGTTGAATGGTTAGATAAGTCAGAAAATAGAATTTACTTTGGTGAAGTGGCAATAGATAAAAATGGTTATAGGTTAGCTAAAAATTTACCTTCATACACAGCGCATACAGGTAAGGTTTTTAAAGA
>NZ_JACJEZ010000146.1:0-845 GCF_014164365.1 Pseudoalteromonas sp. SG43-6 | reverse complement strand
GACCAGCTACTTGAATACTGGCAAATACTCGGGTTCAGCGGCTTTGCCGATGGTTTATTTTGGCTGACAAATCCAGCGGATTATCAAGACATTCTTGACCGATTTTTAGAAGACACCCCGTTTGAACAACACGATATTTATTATGTTATAGCGCGTAATGCCTGGGGCAATTTAAAACTCTACGGTGAGAAAACCGGACATTCTGTGGAAATCAGCCCTTACCTTAATTGGATGCGGACTAAGCAAGGAAATGAACAAGATATTAAAGCAGGTAACACTGAGCGGACAATAAAAAATTTTATAGCATTTCAAGAAGTTGAAGACCTTGATATAGAAAACAACCAAAAGAAACCACTTTTTCCTGCGGCATTAAAAAAACATGGCCCACTCAATGCTGGTGAAGTGTACGGCTTTGCGCCATTTTTATTTATGGGTGGCGAGAAAAAAATCAAGAATATTGAAAAGTGCGATATTTTTGCCCATTTGAATTTAATTGCCGACATGGGGGATATGGAAATTATTGATATGGCTTCTATGGTACGTGGCGCTATTAAGCAGTACGAATAACGCTGTATGCAAATGTGATTAGTTGAGGACTTAAACGAGCTTTATTTGGCACACATAACTTAATGAAAAACTTAGACTTAAAGAAAAAAGTTTCAGTAACACATGATGAGCTATATTCATTAGAAATGTTTTTTAATATTAACTTACCAATTAGCGGAGTTTTTCAAGTTAGTTGTCGCCTCAAGTTAAATTTTATGCCGCCCGCATTTCTTCTTTTTTCTCAGGATTCAAATTTACTTCGTTTATCATTGACCAATCTCGTGACTTTCCTGACCAAC
>NZ_JACJEZ010000145.1:0-855 GCF_014164365.1 Pseudoalteromonas sp. SG43-6 | reverse complement strand
TGGTACAACACACTTGGGTTATAGTGAGCAATGATATTCAACTCATGAGGGAGCGTAAAAACAAGGTGGAAATACCGACACGGTAATAAATCCTCTTGCTGTCTTCGCACCCACTTAGCCGTGGCCATGCCTTGGCAACGCGGACAGTGACGGTCTCGACAACTACACCCAATCTGCTGCGACTCCCCACAGCTATCACATTGCCATGCTTGATAACCGAGCTGACCCGTTCTGCATGATTGAAGGTGCTGACAGACACGCAGTTGTTGATAGCTCATCGTATGATGTTGCCGATAATTCTCAAGATTTGAGTTTAAAATATCAGCAAGATGCAAAGCGCTTATTGTTTACTCCAACTCGCAAGCAAATCAATGCCCCCATGCCCTAACTCAGGTAACCAGTGTAAGTAACTTTGTGTCGTTTTAATATCACTATGACCAAGCTGATGTTGCAATTGATGAAGTGGCATTCCTGATTCAAGTTGATGTGTTGCATAAGCATGGCGTAGTGCATGTGGATTACAGTGTTTTAAACCACACGCTTGTGCGTGTTTTCTCAATGGCTTCCTGAAGGTCGATGCTGACATAGGTTTATCCATTAACAATCGCGAGTAAAACATCCAACCCGTTGGGTGATACATTTTCCAGTAACTGCGTAATTGGTTTAGTACGCTATCTGAAACTACAACATACCGTGACTTATCCCCTTTACCTTGTTCAATTAAAATGGTTTTACGCTGGCCATCGATGTCTTGCACTTTGATACGTAACAATTCGCCAATACGTAAACCGCACCCATAGCAAACCACTATTAACGTTTTTAGTCGCATATCATCCGTACAGCTTTCTATCAGCC
>NZ_JACJEZ010000144.1:0-861 GCF_014164365.1 Pseudoalteromonas sp. SG43-6 | reverse complement strand
AGATCAGGCTCGTAGCGACAGGGTTTACTAACAGCACTTTTTAAGTTGTCGGGAATAACAAGTTCAGGCACACCGCCTAAAAACGCAAAACAACGGGCATGACTCATCACCCAATCTTCAAGTTGTTGACTATACGTTGCCTCAGCATAGGTATAATTTGATGCGCCGAGCACGGCAACAAACACTTGAGCAGGTCGTGTTTCCTGTGTTGTAGGGCACGTGATGGTCAGCGTGGGGCCACAATAATCCACAAACAGCTTTTCACCGCCTTTATGATGCTGACGCATCGACAACCGTTGTTTCCCCACCCATTCCCGATAGGCGCGGCAGAAGTGGCTATAGCTGTAATAAGGCTCACCGACTTTCTCACGCATTTCATCGAATACTAACTGCAACGTCAAATGTTTGTGCTGCTTTAAATCCTTATTGATGGTGAGCCAGTCAGGTGTTGGGTATCTTTTTTGACGGGGTGAGAAGTCCCTGATTTTTGTATTAAGAAACGTACCGTGTTGTTTATCGTCAGGTAACGGCCATTGGTTTAACCCTAACTCATTGGCCTTTTTAACGTAATTAGCCACAGTGCCAGGGGAGATATTTAAGCTTCTGGCAATCTCTCGATGGGATAATTTTGCTGAATATTTCAGCCGTAAAATAGCATGTAATTTACTCATAGATATAGGTCTTGTTGACATTATTGTTATCCTCATCAAATGATTTAGATAACGGTTTAACATACCTACAAAAATGATAAAACGTGAACTCGGTTACGAGTGGCATTAAGCTTTGATCGGCAAAATCATTAAGAACACAAAAGTGATCATTATCGCGTAATTTTCGTGATCAAAGCTTAATGAGAATAAG
>NZ_JACJEZ010000143.1:0-882 GCF_014164365.1 Pseudoalteromonas sp. SG43-6 | reverse complement strand
GACCAGCTACTTGAATACTGGCAAATACTCGGGTTCAGCGGCTTTGCCGATGGTTTATTTTGGCTGACAAATCCAGCGGATTATCAAGACATTCTTGACCGATTTTTAGAAGACACCCCGTTTGAGCAAGATGATATTTATTATGTTATAGCGCGTAATGCCTGGGGCAATTTAAAACTTTACGGTGAGAAAACCGGACATTCTGTGGAAATCAGCCCTTACCTTAATTGGATGCGAACAAAAAAAGGAAATCAGCAAGATATTGAAGCTGGCAAGGCTAATCAAACAGCAAAAAATTTTATAGCACTGCAAGACCCTGAGCGACTTGATATTAAAAATAACCAAAAGAAACCACTTTTCCCTGCGGCATTAAAAAAATATGGCCCACTCAATGCTAATGAAGTGTACGGCTTTGCGCCATTTTTATTTATGGGTGGCGAGAAAAAAATCAAGAATATTGAAAAATGCAATATTTTTGCCCATTTAAATTTAATTGCCGACATGGGTGATATGGAAATTATTGATATGGCTTCTATGGTACGTGGCGCTATTAAGCAGTACGAATAACGCTGTATGCAAATATGCTTGTGGCCTTTTTAATCTGGACTGGGCTGGAAGCGGTTTACGAAACTTAAAAGTACTAAAGTGCTCAGTTATATCTTAGTGTGTTTTTAAGCAGTTTATAAAAATAAAGACGTTATAATTTAAATTCAAACCGTGCAGCCAAAGCACTAATTCACTAAGAATTACCCGCTCCTTAACAACATGGATGTTGTTTGGCTAGGCGCTAATACAGCCGCTGATTAGTGCCCTGCCTTTCATTTTTGCACAAGTAAATTCGAGTCTACGCATTCGTAGCAGCGGGTTTACCCCGCGACATAA
>NZ_JACJEZ010000142.1:0-904 GCF_014164365.1 Pseudoalteromonas sp. SG43-6 | reverse complement strand
TTTTAGCTTTATCACGTAAAGAGCCTAATGCGAGAAAGCGAATACGCCTGCTTGCTGTTTCATTATTCTTTGAGGGTGAAAACAGAACGAATATTGCTAAGCGGCTAAATACAGCGCGCGGCAGTGTCAATAAATGGGTTTCAAACTACCTTAATAATGGCGTTACTGGCTTGAACAACAAACCGATTAAAGGTCGTCCAGCTAAATTAACCTTACAACAACTAAACACACTGTCAGATTATGTAAAACAGTCAGCAAGTTCTTCAGAAGGAGGCAGACTAATGGGGGAAGATATTGCTCAGTATATTTATGACCAGTTCAACATAAGATATCACACCGATCATATTTACAAACTGCTCAAGAAGCGTGGGTTTAGCTGGATCACAAGCCGTTCTAAGCACCCAAAGCAGTCAAAAGAAAGCCAAGAGGCTTTTAAAAAAGTTCCAAGTGGAAACGATCCTTCACACCCCAGGACATCTCCCTTTAGATCGCATTGATGTGTGGTTTCAAGATGAAGCACGGTTTGGACAACAAAATCAAACAACACGCTTATGGGCTGAAACAGGCTCTAGGCCTCGCGCAACAAAACAACAGCAGTTTGAGTATGGATACTTATTTGGTGCAGTGTGCCCAAGTAATGGTAAAACAGAAGCGCTGATCAGCCCTATCGTCAATAAAGACGTCATGCGGTCGTGATCGTTGATGGCGCTGGTTGGCATACTATTGATACTGTAAAACCATTCAATAATGTCACGCTAATAAAACTTCCGCCTTACTCCCCGGAGTTAAATCCAATAGAGCAAGTATGGAGTTGGATACGGCAACACTGTTTATCTAATCGTGTGTTTAGTGGTTATGAAGAAATAGTCGAACAGGTTTCGCAAGCGTGGAATAAATTCATTTC
>NZ_JACJEZ010000141.1:0-909 GCF_014164365.1 Pseudoalteromonas sp. SG43-6 | reverse complement strand
CGCAGTACAAACCTTAACCGCGACGGTATTAGCTGATGGCACTTGGTCGGTGGATGTACCGACGCCGCTGGCAGAGGGCGCATTCCAAGTGGATGGCAGTGTCACTGATGCGGCAGGTAATACCGCGTCTGATACTGAAAACGGCGGAGTAATTGACACCCAAGCGCCTACTTTTGATATTGATCCACTTGCTGCAACGAACGATACCACGCCCACCATCACTGGTAGCAGTGATGAAATTGGTGGTCTCGTCAGTGTCATCGTCACTGATGCGACGGGGGCAGTACAAACCTTAATCGCGACGGTACTGGCAGATGGTACGTGGTCGGTGGATATACCGACGCCGCTTGCAGAGGGCGCATTCCAAGTGGATGCCAGCGTCACTGATGCGGCAGGTAATACCGCGTCTGATACTGAAAACGGCGGAGTAATTGACACTCAAGCGCCAAGCTTTGATATTGATCCGCTTGCTGCAACGAGCGATAGCACGCCTACCATTACTGGTAGTAGTGATGAAATTGGTGGACTGGTAAGTATCACTGTGACAGATGCTAACGGCACGGTGCAAACTTTAACTGCGACGGTACTGGCTGATGGTACGTGGTCGGTGGATGTACCGATCCCACTTGCAGAAGGCGCATTCCAAGTGGATGCTAGTGTCACCGATGCCGCCGGCAATACCGCCAGTGACACAGAAAATGGTGGGGTGATCGATACTCTTGCACCGACGGTTGATATCAACCCGTTGACTGATAGCAACGACAGCACGCCTACCATCACTGGTAGCAGTGATGAAATAGGTGGGTTGGTGAGCATTACAGTCACCGATGCCAATGGTGATATACAAACCTTAACGGCGACAGTACTTGCAGATGGCAGTTGGTCGGTGGATGTACCGACCCCGCTTGC
>NZ_JACJEZ010000140.1:0-925 GCF_014164365.1 Pseudoalteromonas sp. SG43-6 | reverse complement strand
CAATCAGCCAGAACAAGATGAAAAGAGTGAGCAATGGCAATCACAACTAATAAATGGATATAGATTATGGACAAGCTCATAAAATTACTTATCACACTCGCTTTAATATTATTCGCTGTAGGATGTTCGTCTACAGGTAAAATTGATTACATGGTTGCAGGCGGTGCGACACAAAAGGGTAATGAAATTTGGGTGCAATCAATTACTTTTGATAATAGTTGGGGTATTCCTATGGGGAGCCTTGGTTGTTGCTGGCAAAGTGCCGGTAAAACAAGTGGCGTTTACGATCAAAAATTCCCAGAAAAAGTAGCCGTTGAATGGTTAGATAAGTCAGAAAATAGAATTTACTTTGGTGAAGTGGCAATAGATAAAAATGGTTATAAATTAGCCAGTAAATTACCTCGATTTAGTTACCATACAGGCGAAGTAGAAACTGATATTTACCCATATTTAATAGTTGGTATGGGTGAATCAGGTGAGATAAAGGTTTGGATTTCAAATACACCATCAGCCGGGTTTACTGGACGTGTTCTACACGAGCTTGGCTCTGGGCAAGCTCAATGGCGTGAGAATAAGTAGTAAAGCCACGACCCTAAGCTTATGTTCTATAAAGTATTCGCAGAGGCAGCCCGTAGCTCATGGCCCTGAAGAAGACGCTGAATTCACCACTAAAAACCACAGCTCGCGCTTTGTTATAATCAGCCTGCGCAAGCAGAGCTCAGCACACAATGGCAATCACAACTAATAAATGGATATAGATTATGGACAACCTCATAAAATTACTTCTTATTAGTCTGTTAGCTGTATTACTAGGCGGTTGTGCAACAACAGGTGAAATAGATTATATGGTTGTATCGGGTTCAACGGATGAAGGTAATGATATATTCGTGACTTTAATTAAGTTTGATGACCAGTGGGATGTACC
>NZ_JACJEZ010000013.1:0-98434 GCF_014164365.1 Pseudoalteromonas sp. SG43-6 | reverse complement strand
TTTACGCTGGCCATCGATGTCTTGCACTTTGATACGTAACAATTCGCCAATACGTAAACCGCACCCATAGCAAACCACTATTAACGTTTTTAGTCGCATATCATCCGTACAGCTTTCTATCAGCCGCCGCATATCATCACGTGATAAATAGGTAGGTCCGCGCGACTTCGCTTTTGGCAGTGCAATATCTAAGTTCAATGGCCGATGTAAAATATTCTTAAACAAGAACCAAATACTGTTTATTTGTATTTTCTGACTTGCTCTAGAAAGTTTACGAATAGCGGGATCGTTAAAAAAGGCGTTAAGCTCGTCATCCGTAATCGAGTCAAGCGGTTTATTAAAATAGTGACTGAGTTTAAGTAAATGTTCACAGTGGCTTTTACATGTACTTTGCGAATAACCTCGATAGGCTATTTCAGTTTTGACTTGTTCAATGAGTGTATTCATGACTTACCTCCAAGTTATGGGATAACCCCAAGGTAAGTGTGGCTCAAATGGTCAGAATAGGATCTCCGCGTAGCGGCTTAGTTCAACAGTTTTATAGTGCGCGAAGGGCGGATCTTTCTGCTCCGACCACACTCATATGTATACATTACATAGTTTTAACAAATTAGCTAAGATATTACTATCACTAAGTTTTCTATTATCTTTAAGCAAAGCTAAATGAAACACTATACGCGCGTCGCTCATATCCTTGAATATGTGCGCAAACAACAGTTTGAGCACTTAATTAGCTGTTATTTTTTCGGCAAACGCATTCGTGCAACCGTATTATCAGATAAAACATAATGGTGGAATAAGGCGGCGGCGGCATGTAATCCAATCAAGTAATAGCCAACTTCCCCAGCGGTTTCATGCAGCTCTTTGATGGTTTTAGCCAAGTCTAAATCTTTACTGGCCAATGGCGGCAGCTCTAGACCAAAAAACGGAATTGGTTTGCCTGCCGTGCTCAAAATTAACCATCCCGCAATAGGCATAGCAAACATGAAACCATACAAAATAACATGCACTAGTTTGGCCAGGTTATTTTGCCACTTAGCTGGTTCTGGTTTTATATCAGGAGCCGAGCCACCCACTACGCGAGCAATTAGCCTAACGCTTACTAAAGCTAAAACCGATAAACCAAGCATAAAATGCCACATTTTAAAGGCATCTCGGGTTGTAGTCCCTTTGTCGAATAATTCGCGCAGTTCAATGCTTGCGTAAACAGCTACAATCAATATGAACATAAGCCAATGCAAAGCAATGGAGAGCGTATTGTAATGAGTTGTCGTGTTTTTTAAATTCATAATGCCTCTCGAAAAATGAAACGTCTCAACCTACCTCTTATGTTTTGAGAGCTTGAAGAGGTAACCTCTACCCTTGTACGTATTAAATACTCCACATACAGTAACCTATCGTTACTAAGTATTTAGTGATCTAAAACATAAAATTTGTATTTCAAAAATCATGTTTAAATATGGTTGGTTAAGCGTAAACAGTAAAACTTAAAATAAACTTAAGTGATTGGCATAACAAAATAACAACCGTTGGTTACCTTTCGATAAGTATTTGCTAGTTAAACTAATAATTGAAAAGAAATTGAATTTACAACGTTTTTTACACTGTGGCTTTTGAATCAAACAATGCCAGTTCGAATCATGGCTAGCTTTTCAATACCGTGATCGGGCGTCCATCTTTTAAACTCAACAAAGTCATGCTTTTTATATAACTTAATAGCGGGCTCGTTAACTACTGCGGTTTCAACTATCGCTGTTGATGCTGTTTCAATAAAGTTAATTAACGCATAGCGGATTAACTTATCGGCGATGCCTTTTCTAAAATGCTTTGGGTCAACCGTTAAGCTATTAATTTCTAATCGCTCATTGATAATTACCAGTTCAATAACCCCTGCAAGCTGAGTATCGTCATAAAATCCATAAAAAAGCGTTTGCGAATTGTGTATGTCATTAACAGTGCGCGATAAAGGCGGAAAATTCTGCATACCTATTAATTCAGCTTCTATTTTATAAGAGCGTTGAAAGGTGGTGTAAATTTGCTTTGCGACTGCCTCATTTGCATTATCTAACTTTGCAATCATTGACTGAAATCCCTGTTGTAGCATTTTTAGTTGTATAGACTGCAGATAATAACATTCAGCCCGTACCATCTTTATAATTATTATTAACTTATCAACGTGCCAAATTTTATAAAGTGTTTTTAAAAGAGCTAGTTGAAGGAGCTGATTTAAGCCTTTTACTCAATCAGTCCCTCCTAAACTACACACTTTACTGTTGTGATCCTTGTACACCGTAAATTGCAGGGCGCTTTAGCTGGGCACTTAAAGGTAAATAACACGCCAGTGCGCCAAGGCTAATTACAAACAATAAAGTCATGAATAACATACCAAGCTGCATAATTTGCGGTACTCCATCCGCAATCAGTTGTAGTGGTTGTTGTAAAGCCAGCAATAACGCAATACTGAGTATTATACCCGTTACGATTGCGCTGCCATTTTGCTTAAATACTAACAAAAACAATGCCAGTGGCTTTGCGCCAACACACAAATGAATACCAATTTCAGCACGCCTTAATAACACTGAGTAGCGCATAATACCTATCAAACCAATACTGGTTAAGGCAATAGTGGCAGCAATGATCATCAGCGTTGTCGCCGATACTACATATTGACGAAACAGTGCTGTATCGCGCTGTGCATTTAATGGCGCTAATTGATGAACTGATAAGCCTGAATCAATAGATTGTAATAAGGTGTTAAGCGTATTTTTTGTTAAGTGCTGAGCATTTTTAAACTCGATAATAAATGAATTATAACCAGCACGAGTCAAATAAGCTTTAGGCTCAAGCGACGTTTTCCCCGGTATAAGCATTGTTTTAACTATGCCTATTATTACTAAATCATTTTCGCGCCCTGAAGTTATATCAAAACTCAAATGCATGCCCAATGCATTACCATCATTTGATAATTTTTCTGCTAGTACATCATTAATAATAATAACATTCGCATTACTTTTAGTATCCTCGTTTGTAAAACCACGTCCTTGTAATACGGGTTGTTTAAGTAATGAAAAATACTGCTCATCAACTGATTTACCATAAGGTAATACGTTTTGATTGCTTGCTACCTCAACCAATGACCAAGTAATTAAATTATCGTTTATAGGTGATGATGAACGACTTACTTGCCTAACCTCTGGCAGTAAAGCAAGCTCGTTAGCTACTTGCTCTAATAGCTGATTTGCTTTGTCTCTATCAGCCGCTACATGGCTTGCTACATTAACCTTTAAACTCGTTAATTGCTCAAGTGGCAGTGTGAAAGCCTCGTCAATATTACTTTTATTAACGCTAAAAACTAAAAAGTTAATAAACAATAATGTACACGCTACAGCTACTTGAAAAGCGACCAAGCCTTGCCATACGCGCTTGCCCACCTGCACTGTCGTCCCTTTTCCTGCTGACTTTAAACTACTTATCAGTTGTTGGTAATTTACTATTCGCGTACATAAAAAAGCGAACAGCGTCGTTAATATTAAGCCGCTAACCAGTGTGATAAGGAATGATACTGCATTAATAGAAAGCTCATTGGCGCGCGGTAATATTGCCATGGCAAAATCGCTTAAGGTTGCTAAAAAAATCGCCGCTAACGCAAGGCCTATTATACTTGCTAAGGCTATTAACAAGGCAATCTCCAGCCAAAACTGTTTAAACAAAGTAAACCGTGTTGCGCCCAGCGCCGCACTCAGTGCTAATGTGTGTTTATGCGCTGCAGTTCTTACAATAAACACGTTACTAATGTTTACACAGGCAATAATAACCAACCCCGTTACAGCTAAAATGAGCCAATAAATATTCTGCGGTGTCTCTTTTAATATTACTGTTTGCAAGGTGTTTAGCTCAAGTTCGATATGCCAACCTGCAAAGAATGCTTCGGTCGTAATATGCTGTTGCCATACATCATCCACATACTGCGATAACCTTTTACTCGCCTGCTCAATGCTTACATCGCTTGGTAATTTAGCCACAAAATGGCTGCGCGAGTAACGGTTCCACCAAAATGGTTTAGCCTCTGCAGAGGTTAAATTATAATCCCACGGCAACCATACGTCAGTGACCTGCCCTGTTTTGATAAGTGCAGGCGATTTAAAGTTGGCTGCAGCCACACCTATAATTTTGAATTGCTGAGTGCCCACACTAAGTGTTTGACCTATTATGTTTTCTTTACTGGCAAAGTCATTTTGCCATGTTCGATAACTTAGAACGGCAACGGGGTTAAAACTATCAAGAGCTTCGGTTTGCGTAAAACCTCGTCCTAAATGTAGCTTAATTGCAAACATTTCAAACCACTGAGGGGTAACAAATGAGGTGTTTACTATGGGTAAGCCCGCTACATCATCAAGGCGTTGTTCACCGTAATACACCAACGCAGCTTGCTCAAATAATTTATGATTTTTATATAAATCAATCAGTGCAGGGTAATTAAAAGCGCGGGTATTAAGCGCCCCGGTTTGGTCTATTTGAGCATATTCAGCTTTTACTAACCGCATTTGCTCAGGGTATGGCAATGGTTTTAACAGCATAATATAGGCAAGTGTTAATACAGTAATTAATGCAGCTAAAACAATACTTAACGTCGCTACAACACTTAAACTGTAAACTTTATGATTAGTTATATTAAGTAATGCATTTTTTAAATTATAAGTCATTATGGCACTCCGTTAAGTTATCCCTTAATAGCCATTGACGTTTTATTATTTTTGGATATTCCATTTTACTCTCACTAAACAGGTTATTTAAGCACTTAGCTGATCTTTTATACCCACAGCCCCTAGCATCTCACCATCCAATAGCTTTAGTTGCCTTGTAGCCATATCACAGTAACGCGGGTCATGTGTCACCATGCAAATAGTGGTGCCGGCTGCATGTAGCTCACTTAATACGTGCATAACTTGATCTCCCGATTTTGAGTCTAAATTACCCGTTGGCTCATCAACTAATAATATTGCCGGTTCAGTCACCAGCGCTCGGGCTATCGCCACGCGTTGTTGCTGTCCTCCTGATAATTGGTTAGGTTTATGACTCATACGATGCCCAAGCCCTACTTTTTCAAGGCACGCTTTTACTTTTTCAGCAATTATTTGCTTGTTTGGTTTATAGTGGTGATAACGCAGTGGTAATGCCACGTTGTCGAACACACTTAACTCATCAATTAAATTAAATGATTGAAAAATAAATCCTATTTTTGCATTGCGAATTTCAGCAGCCTGATTCAGCGAAAGTGCAGAGACGTCTTTACCGTCAATTAAATATTCACCACTGGTTGGCATATCAAGTAAACCCAATAATGAAAGTAATGTTGATTTACCACAGCCAGATGGCCCCGATATCGACAAGTATTCACCGCGATAAATACACAAATCAATACTACGCAGTGCATAGGTTTGTAACTCTTGGGTTTCAAATACCTTACTAATTCCTTTCATTGCTAATACGACATCGGCTTGGGTGTTCGTTATTTTTTGCTCTGTCATTATTTTTGTCCTGTTCATTAGTTAATTAGAATTTCGCTATTGCTGCGAGTAAGGTTGGTTAAATCTGAAATAATCAATTGCTGATCTAACTGTGCGCCGCTTAGTATTTCGATAAAGCGCCCAGCCTCGCGACCAAATTTGATATCAACCAAGCGTGCGCTTTGCTGCTGTGAGTTTACCTGATACAGATCTCTTACACTGTGCGGTTTTACGTTTGCTGGGCGCTCGATATAAGTAACATCTTTTAGCTGTGCGACCTTAATATTGGCATCGACGGTTAATTGCGGCCGAACATTTTCAGGGAGCTCTTTAGGCAACGATAACTCTACCTCTACTGTATTATTACTCACAACAGGGCTGATGCGTGACACCTTTGCCATAACAACACCGCGGCGTGTATCTACTTCTGCGAGCTGCCCTAACCGAATATCATCTACTTGATTTTGTGGTACTTGAATAATTGCAATTAATGAATCAACCGAGCCGATAAGCGCAATTTCTTGCCCTGCATTTACGCTTTGCCCAAGCTCAATCGGTAAACGCTGTAATACCCCATCCATTCCCGCTACTACAGATAGATTGGCCAATTGTGTTTGTGCCATAACTACTAACCCTTGTTGCTGTTTAATTTGCTCAAGCTGAATGTTTTCAGATTCTATGTGTACGGCTTTTAGTTGCTCTGAACGTTGCTTAGCTATTGCTAATTGCTGGCGAAGTTGTTGCTCGTCTAACACGCTACGCTGATAATTAAGCGTTGAGACTATGCCCTGTTCAACCAAACTGGTTTCAGCTTTTAATTTTAGTTTGGCATTTTCGTAAGCGGCATGGCTTTGTGCCACATGAGAGCGCTCGTTTAATAACTCGCGAGTATTGTTTAATCTTAACTGGCGTAAGTTAGCATTGAGTTTATTAAGTTCTTGCTGCGCATTTTCGAGCTGTTGCTCAAGCGCTGGATTGGCTAACTGCACAATCACTGAGTCACTGGTCACTATTGCGCCTGGTTTTAATAAAATAGCCTGCACAGTGGCCAACGTTTTTGCCGTAAGCAATTGCTGCTGCGCAGATTTAAGTTCACCATAACCTGTAACCGTAATCGCAAGCGCGCCTTGGCGTACATCACTAATAATAATATTACTGCGCGATACTGACACACCTACTTGACTGCTGCGCTGATAAATCACTGCCACAATTAAAATAACAGCCAGTAATAAAATTAGCTTATGCCAAAGCGATAACTGCTTGACTACTTTTGTTTTTACTATGTCCATATTGCACCGCATTATGCTTTGTATATCTAAGCTATAGCGAAACACGTGCCAACATTAAAAATCAATAAATACAAACAATTACAAGTATGTACTATTTAAAAATTCTTATTGAGCGGCGATACCGGACTCCTCAGTATCAATTTGAGACTGGCCCTAGTTAAAGGCTTTCACTTCGACAGACACGCTAACCCAAAATCGGACGCAAGCAGTCCGTAATCGGACTGGAACACCTACTGAAATCACCTTTAAATAGCTAACAAGCTGAAATACAAAAATAAAATCACTGGCATAGAAATCGCTATACGCTACAATCAACCTGTGCTTATTCACCTATTTGGAAGTTTATGCCTGCCACTATTTTGATCATTGAAGATAGCCCCGAAATCCGCCTAAGCGCGCGCTTTATTTTAGAAGATAACGGCTACCAAGTGCTCGAATGCGACTCACCTTTTAGCGCGCAAGCAGTAGTTAAAGATAGCCAAGCGATTGACCTTATTTTGCTCGATATGAATTTTACCCGCGACACCACATCAGGTGACGAAGGTTTGGCGTTTTTACAGCACTTACATAAACAACAGTTAGATATCCCTGTCATCGCAATGACTGCGTGGTCGAGCGTAGATCTAGCGGTTCGCGCTATGCAACACGGTGCGTGTGACTTTATTGAAAAGCCATGGCAAAACCAGCGCTTATTAAAATTGCTCGATCAGCAACTCACACTTAAAAAGTTAAACAAACAAAATCAAAAGTTGCTGCAACAGCTTAACGATCGTGCCTCGCCTGCATTTGTGTATCAGTCACACGCTATGCAACAACTGATAAGTCAGTTAGCTAAGGTGGCTAAAACCGATGCTAACATTTTACTAACCGGTGAAAATGGTACGGGTAAGAGCCAATTAGCACAATGGCTTCATCAGCAGTCAACGCGCCATACACAACCGTTTATTGCAGTGAATATGGGGGCTATTGTTGAATCGTTATTTGAAAGCGAAATGTTTGGTCATAAAAAAGGTGCGTTTACTGATGCTAAAAATGAGCGCATTGGCCGCTTTGAACTGGCCGATAACGGCAGTTTATTTTTAGACGAAATAGCCAATATACCACTACCACAACAAGCAAAATTATTACGGGTACTCGAAAGCCAAGAGTTTGAGATGGTTGGCGCGAGTCACACTAAAAAAACCAATGTACGCTTGATCAGTGCCACCAATGGCGATATTGCCACACTGATAAAACAAGGCCAGTTTAGAGAAGATTTATACTATCGGATAAACACTTTGGAGTTTGTAATACCGCCACTACGCGAACGCATTGAAGATATAGTGCCTTTGTGCGAGCACTTTATAAATTTACATGCTAAAAAATACTCAAGCACCATACTTACATTGAGTGAATGCGCTAAACAGGAATTAAACCACTATACTTGGCCGGGCAATGTACGCGAGCTAAGCCATGTGATTGAACGGGCAATATTGTTAGCAACAACCGACACATTGACCGCCGATGACTTAAACCTGCACAGCAGTCAAATCAATAACACATTACCACTAATGACACTAGAGCACGCAGAGCGCCAATTAATTGATTTAGCCCTCAAGCAGACCCAAGGCCATATTCCTAACGCCGCTAAATTATTAGGTTTAGGTAAATCTTCTATGTATCGTCGCCTTGAAAAATACGGGATTACCGTATGAAAAGCAGTATGACACTTAGTTGTCTTTATCACTCATCGCTGGAACGCAGTTTAATTGGCTTTGCATTTTTTAGTAGCACTTTAGCAGCGTTGGGGTGCTATTTTATTGGCCAATATTTTGCTTTATCTGTTGTTACTTCTGCCGTTATCTCAATCCTATTTTTAGCTATTTATCTTAAGCTGTTTATTCGTACCTATAAAAAAGTGATCAACAGCTTTAACCGCAATTACGCCCACCTAGATGCCATTTTAAACGAAGATTATAACCAGCTCGTTAAGCCCAGCTATCAGGCGGGGAGTATTCACCAATTACAACAAAGCTTGATTGAGTTAAGTGAAGAGTTATTTAAAAAGAAGTCGCGATACGATCAGCATGTTTTTTTGGTGTACCAATTAATTGAGCATTTTAATGTGCCGATCATGGTGCTCGATCAATATAATAAGCTCAGTTATGCCAATAATGCGTTTAGCGAATTTAAACAGACTCAATGGCAAACCTTACGCTATGCAAGCGCTGAACAATTAGGGCTTACAAAGCAAGACGCACATTGGCAATTTAGCGATGTTATTACAGCCCAGCAATGGCAAATACGCCACAGTGAATTTATAGAGCAAGGCAGCTGTCATCAACTTATTGTTATGATCGACATCACCTCAGCCCTTCGCGAAAGCCAACTGCAAGCATGGCAGCAAATTATTCGCGTACTCGGTCACGAAATTCGCAACTCACTCACACCAGTTACTGCAATGGCTGAAAATCTCGCCGTGAAGCTCACCGAGCCACGACAAATACAAGCACTTAATGTTATAAGTGAGCGCTGTAATTATCTTAATGAATTTGTCACGCGCTATGGCGATATAAATAAACCACTGGCACTTAATATAGTAGCAATAGACACCGACACATTTTTAAAACAAGTGTGCGCAATATACCCTGACGTTGCATTTAGCTGCGTAACAGACGCCGCAACTTTTAAGGCCGACCGCACGTTTATTCATCAAGTCATGATCAATCTAATAAAAAATGCCATCGAAGCAAGCACCCCGCCCGTTAAAGTAACATTAGGTGTGCATAAGCAAGGAAAAGTAAGCTGCATCACCATTGATGATAACGGCCAAGGCCTTGCCAACCCCGATAACATATTCGTGCCGTTTTACACCACTAAACAACAAGGTCAAGGGATTGGTCTAAGCTTTTGTCGCAACGTGATAGAGCAGCATCATGGTAGTTTGAGCTTAGCGAATAAAGAAAAACACCAAGGTGCAGTCGCAACAATACTATTGCCAGTGTAGCTAGCTTCGAAAAGAAATACTAAAAAGAACATTTAGTTTAATCAGCGAATACTTTGTAAAAGCAGCCCCTATTCTAAAAAACAACGATAAAAAAACCTGTACGCCCTCAAACTCAACTTCATGTAATACGCTGTAATATGTCTTTTGTGGTGGTCATTCTACAATTTCACTCGGTTACTTAGTATCCATATAACAGTGCGAATGCAATCTACAAAAGGAACAAGAAAATGTCTGATGAAAGCTTATATCTCGTTAAATTACAATTTCAATCTGGTGTTGTTGGTGGTGGCTCTATGGAAATTCAGTTTGCTGTAGATCCAAAAACAGGTTCATTAAATGGTCGAGCGAATGGCAGCATCCAAGAAGGAACGCAGCATTCACCTCATTTCACCGCTAGCGCATCGGGCCATATGCATGCAACTGGCTATAATGATGTAACTAAAGTTGGCGCGCTAACAGGTCAAGCAGTGGTGTCTTTTCCACCACCTGCAATTGGTAGTTACCAGTCACCTTTTACGGCAAGCTTTGGCGTTGATAACCAATGGAATGGCAAAGGCAGTTTTTCAGTGGGTGATAATACCTACCAATGCAAAGTGAGTCTAATCGACTAAGCTGATTAAAAATAGTTTTTCTATTAAATGGCATTCAATCCAGTTGAATGTCATTTAATAATTCACCAAGCAGCGTCATTACTACCCTTCTTCAAGCTCTCGCCAAAGCTTATGGCTTAGCACTTTATTTCAGGCATAAAAAACCGACCAATTTGGTCCGCTTCACGTTTATAAAAACGTTGAAAAACAGTGTCGACTTGCTTTGCTATGATTTAATTAGGATTGCCTAACTTTTTTATCATTTGTTTAAGCCTTTGTATTCATTTAACTAGGCATTCATATAACTAGCTTTAGTAGCAAAACTTCAATAGAAGAATCTTCAACAAAGCGCTTAATGACTTAAAGCATTTCCTTCTTAACTTTACCTACGTTTGGTCCATTCAAGTTAACCATCTGATATAATCGCATAAAATATTAAGGAAAATTAGTGATGAAACTAAAAACAACAGCTGTCTGCCTTTTAACCTTACTACTTTCTGCCTGTGGTGGGGGAAGTAGCTCTGAAGAACAACAAAAAGCAGCAAATAACAAACCTACTATAGCGGGTGAGTTCAGTTTTGAACTCGCTGCGGGATCTAGTTTAGAACATGCACTTACTGTAAGCGATAAAGACAACGACACAGTAACTGTCTCTGTAATAAACAAACCTGATTGGCTAAGCTATGAACTAAGTGAAAATACACTAACGCTCAGTGCTTCGCCTACTTTTTTTGACATAGCTGAACATCAAGTCGACCTATCAATTAGTGATGGTAAAGAGTCGAACCAGTTTAACCTAAGTATTGACGTTCACTATGATGCCGTTAACTTTCCTGGCGAAGCAATTACACTTGCAGATAAAGAATTAATCGGCACGTGGACTACAGCTGACTCTAGCTCACTATTTCATTTTTCAGCTGACCAAACAGGTTTTGCAAAAATTGACAGTGACAACTTTATGTTTAACTGGAATAACCCAGATGATGTTGAACTGCATACTCAAGAGTTTGAATGCATTGCAAATTGCATGCGTTCAAAGTTTATACCTCTCGAGATTTTAGCTAAGAAAGCTAATTCTATCCTAGCTAAAAAGTACATAAGTGAAACCGAATTCACTTGGCTTACCCTGATTAAAGGCGAGAAAAAAGCGCTTAGTTTTGATACTTATAGCGATCAACGCCAAGAGCAAACACTTAGACTAAGCCAACTAGGTAATGAAGAAGGCGTCAAATATACTTTCTTTGCCAATGTAGCGATTAAAGCAGAAGGTTACACTCAGTTGGCTGGATTTCACGAGAATGTAATTCTAACTGACGGTATATATCAATTTATTGAGCCTGAAGAGAAAGGTAATAGTATATTTGGGCAAGACTATACAAAAACGTTTCAAAATACTGATGGCTCATATCAACAAATCAGTTTTTCTGTTCAATTAAAACAAGCCGAACTCATTGCAAGCTTAGATGATTTTGCTGTTTTTGAAGTCACCTATCATTTTATCCCTCAAACATCTCAAGATACGGCTAATTGGCCTGAGCTTGAAAAAGAGCTTGTTGATCGCAAAACCTATAAAGTATTTAGAGGTGTTGCAGAGGCGCCAGTTCCTGAATTTTCAGCGGGTGATGTGTTATTCGGCTTATCTCCATTGTATTCAAGTGTGCAATTAGCTGATGGAAGTTCCTTTAAAATAATCAATGCACCTATCACGGTTGATTCAGAAACTTCAGGACATTACTCAGTGAAAGACGCACTTACTGGTGAAGAGTCTACTTATGATATTACGTTCAGCAACTTGGGCGATACTTTAGAATTCACCATAGGTATTGAAACTAGAAATGTACGCTATGTAAAACTCTACGATAATCGCATTGCTACTGTAGACGATTTTTACTCCAGCAAAAAACAATCAAGCTACTCTTACGCTAATCTAGCCCAAGCAGATACTACCTATAATGCGACTCAAGAAGATTATATGAAAACCTTCTATGTTAACGATTTAAACTTGTTAAATAACAACAAACATGCCGTTATAGAGCCTCACGATAACGGTACAGCCATTGTTTATAGCGGTGGTATTTTTGGCCCTAATGGCCGTTGGCAGTTTGAAGAAGACAATAGCATGAGCTTCGTAACTCCTTGTAGTCAAGATGAAACAATAAGCAGTTGTATCGATAATTCTGAAGAAGTTGATGTGATCAACTACAAACTTTTCAAAAAGGAAAAAGCCGGCTATTGGTTTTTAAGGTCTCATAGCAACCAAGACAAATACTCAGATGGAAAAATAGCCCAATCAGTAACACAAAGTATTCAATTCTTAAAACTATGCGATAGCGTCTGTATATACAGAAGTAATTAACTAAAAATCAAACGATTAATGCAGATTATACGGTATTAATCGTTTGCCACATCATATGGCTATAAACTAACAACTGACCACTTTATTTCAGGCATAAAAAAACCCCGACCAATGTGGTCAGGGTTATTAAAAGTGGTACCAGCGGCCGGACTTGAACCGGCACGCCTTGCGGCAGGGGATTTTGAATCCCCCATGTATACCAATTTCATCACGCTGGCATCATTTTTCTTTAACCTTCTAACATGAGAAGATAAAGAAAAACCACTTTAGAGCTAGGACTTATCAAGCTGTCTTTGTCTCTATGCCATGCATTATACAAACAATAAGAGGAGCAGCAAGCGTTTTTTACAAAACCACGATCAACCGCTTAACAATTGAGCAACCATTAACATTCACTCATAAAAGCTACTAACTGTGCGGCTAGTATTTGTCTCGCTATTTGCTAAACTAGCGCGCATATTAACTTTGTGAGTTTGTTTATGTCTGCTGAATTTCCGCGTGCGAGCTTTTGGCGTCGCTTTGCCTCTTTAATTTACGACTCTTTAGTTGTGATTTCGCTATCTATGCTTACTGCCATACTTTACTTTGCAGCCATTCAGGGGTTAATTGGCTTAGATCTAATTATGCAGACAGAAGATCCGGCCGCCTTAATTCAGGACTCTCCATTGCTGTACGGTATTCGCAGTGCATTATTCGTTGGTGTAAATATTATATTTTTTGTCTATTTTTGGACTAAGAGTGGCCAAACGATTGGTATGCGCGCATGGCGTTTAAAAGTACAAACTCGCGATGGTAAGCTAATTAGTTGGCCACAAGCCGTTATTCGCAGCGTAACCGCATTACTTGGCTTAGGTAATTTAGTGGTATTAGTTGATTTTAAAAACAAACGAGCGCTGCAAGATTACCTGTCTAAAACCGAGGTTGTTGCGCTAACAAAAGAAGAAAACAAACGAATTTATCGTTCTTTAGATTAGCAATGAGGAGCTAGGCTGCTAGCTCCCCGTTATCAATTTCGCTTATTAAGCAAGTAAGTCGCAAAACCTATAAATATTATGCTTGGTAAAGTCGCCCCGATTATCGCAGGGATTTGATACACCATCACCACAGGACCAAATATTTCATTGGTTAGGTGAAATGCAATACCGGTTACTACACCCATTACAATCCGCGCGCCCATCGTCACGGTACGCAGTGGGCCAAATATAAACGACAGCGCCACTAATAACATCACCGCTATCGATACTGGCTGCATAATCTTACGCCATAAAGCAAGCTCGTAGGTGCTAGTATCTTGCTCATTTTGTTTCAAATAACCTAAATATGACCACAACCCTGTAAATGACAGAGACTCTGGTTTTACCGATACGACACCCAGCTTTTCAGCTGTAAGTTGTGATTCGTAAAACTCTTCTTTTTGCTGCTGTGTGCTGATCAACTCTTCACTGAGTTGCACTTTATTTACATCTCGAAGTAACCAACCGTCTTTACGGCCTACCGCTTCGCGAGCTTTAGTAATTTGTGTAAGTTGTAGTGAACTATCAAAATGATACATGTTCACGCCATGTAATACGCCGTTTTGGTCAACATCTTCTATATTAATAAAGTTATTGCCATCTTTGGCCCATACACCTTGCTGAGCGTTAAATACATCACCACCATGTATTGCTTGATTACGCATTTCTTTCGCTTTAAGTTGTGTCGCTGGTGCGCCCCACTCGCCTAATGCCATCATACAAAGCGCCATAAATATTGCGGTTTTCATTACTGAGAGAATAATTTGCAAACGCGACATACCGGCGGCTTGCATCACCACCAGTTCACTATTTGATGCAAGTGCCCCAAGCCCCGTTAAGCCACCAATTAAAGCGGCCATTGGGAAGAACACCACAAGATCATCAGGCATGCTATATAAGGTATATAGCAAAGCAGTTCCAATATCATAGCTACCGCGACCGACTGATTTAAGCTGCTCAATAAATTTAATCAGGGTACTGATCCCAACTAAGACCATCAAAGCAAAACCGGTGGTTTGTAAAACACTGCGGCCTAAATACCAATCAAGCGTTTTCATCATGCGCCTAACTCCCGCTTAGTTAATACTGCTTTTAACCATGCGCCGAGCGGTCGCCCTTTGATAATCAAAAAGCCGCCAATAAATAAAGCGCTTAAATGGATCCACCACAGGCCAATTGAAGGCGGAATTTTACCATCCTCAATCGCAAACTTTGCAGCATTCAATAAGATGAAATAACCTAAATACAAGCTGATGGCAGGCACTAATTTGGCAAACTTACCTTGGCGCGGATTAACGACACTCAGCGGTACTGCTAATAAAGTAAGTAGTGGAATAGAAAGCGGTATAGCAAGACGCCACTGCCACTGAGCAATCGCATCTGTCGTTTTCATCGCAAACAGATCAATGGTCGGCACAGCTTCAAGTTTACGGCGTTGATGTTCTATTTCTTGCTCACGGATTTGTACACTATAGCCATCAAATTCGGTTAAATTTAGCGCAGGGGTTTTGCCGTCGGTTTCGTAACGCTTACCGTCACTGAGCACCAATTGCTGCTCACCGCTTTCTTGCTCGATCACTACACCCCGCTGCGCATATACTAACCGTGCGAGATTATCTTTTTCGCTGTCTGGTAGTTGCGCTACAAATACTTTGTGTAGTTCTTTGCCGCCTTTTTCGATGTTATGAATAAACACCACCGCTTTTTCGTTACCTGTTTGTTGAAAGCGCCCAGCCCGCAGCGCTGATAACCCGGCATCCGCTTTGGCTTGTTCTTTCAATTGATATTCTTGCTCACTCGCCCATGGGGCTATATATAAAGTCAGTACTCCTGCCAATAGCGCCAATACCACACTAGAAACTAAGGTTACACGCACTACGTACCATTCACTAACACCACAGGCTTTGAGAACGGTCATTTCACTGTCGGCATAAATGCGACTATAGGCGAGAATAATCCCTAAAAAGATACTTAGCGGTAATATTAATGATGCCAATTGCGGTAACTTTAGTGCAATCATTGACAGCACTAACTTAGCAGGAATGCCGCCTTCAGAGGCGTCGCCAAGAATAACGACAAACTTTTGCGACAAAAAAATTGTCATCAAAGTTAAAAATACGGCGACCTGAGACTTTAAAACTTCAGTGGTCAAATAACGGAAAATTAGCAATGATCGCCCCTGTTAAACATGATGTTTTACTTCAAGAGTAAGAAAATTTGAGTAAACTTAGGGTTTTATTATATGTCATCAACATTAAATATCATACCTAGCAACTCGATATATTGTCGCATTAGTGGTATTGATGGCTACAAAAGTATAAAGTTCAAATACACATAATGAGTCAGCGTTTATAAGCTAATATTAAGCTAGTATCTGGATTTTTATTTTATTACCCTTATTTAAGGGTTAAATGACTCAAAATTAGGAGTGACAATGGAATTTAGCGTAAAAAGTGGTAGTCCTGAAAAGCAACGTAGCGCATGTATTGTAGTTGGCGTTTATGAGCCACGTCGTTTATCCCCCATTGGTGAACAACTCGATAAAATCAGTGATGGTTATATCTCTAATTTATTGCGTCGCGGCGACCTTGAAGGCAAGCCGGGACAAGTGCTGTTATTGCATCATGTACCCAATGTGTTAAGTGAACGCATACTATTGGTCGGCTGTGGTAAAGAGCGCGAGCTAGACGACAAACAATACAAACAAATTATTTCAAAAACTATCAATACCCTAAATGAAACTGGGTCGATGGAAGCGGTATGCTTTTTAACTGAGCAACATGTTAAAAGTCGCGACACCTACTGGAAAGTCCGCCAAGCGGTCGAAACCACCCAAGACTGCTTGTACACATTTAACCAATTAAAAAGCAAAAAAAGTGACCCGCGTCGCCCGCTGCGTAAAATTGTGTTTAACGTACCAACTCGCCGCGAACTTACCATTGGTGAAAGCGCCATTGAACATGGTCTAGCGATTGCTGCAGGTAGTAAGTTATGTAAAGACGTAGCGAACATGCCGCCAAACATCTGTAATCCTGCATATTTAGGTGAACAAGCGCAAGAACTTGCAGCTAACTTTGACAACGTTACAGTTGATATAATTGGCGAAGATAAAATGGCAGAGTTAGGTATGAATTCATACTTAGCAGTTGGTCGTGGTAGTGATAACGAATCTATTATGTCGGTAATTAACTACCAAGGCGGCGCGAAAGATCAAGCCCCAATCGTGCTAGTTGGTAAAGGTTTAACCTTTGACTCAGGTGGTATTTCACTCAAACCAGGCGAAGCCATGGATGAAATGAAATACGACATGGGCGGTGCAGCCGGTGTTATTGGCGCTATGCGTGCTTTGGTGCAAATGCAATTACCGATTAACGTAATTGGTGTACTCGCAGGTTGTGAAAACATGCCAAGCTCGAATGCTTATCGTCCGGGTGATATTTTGACCACTATGTCAGGGCAAACAGTTGAAGTACTAAATACCGACGCTGAAGGCCGCTTAGTATTATGTGATGCACTCACTTATGTTGAGCGCTTTGAACCTGAAACCGTGATTGATGTCGCTACTTTAACTGGCGCTTGTATTGTTGCCCTTGGCGCTCATGCAACGGGGTTATTATCTAACCACAACCCACTGGCACATGACTTGTTAAAAGCATCTGAGCAAAGTGGCGACCGTGCGTGGCAGTTGCCACTGTGGGATGATTATCAAGATCAACTAGAAAGCCCATTTGCTGATTTTACTAACTTAGGCGGCCGCTCTGCGGGAACGATAACAGCAGCATGCTTCTTATCTAAGTTTACTAAAAAGTATAACTGGGCCCATTTAGATATCGCAGGCACTGCTTGGCGCAGTGGTAAAAACAAAGGCGCAACAGGTCGACCGGTGCCAATGCTTACGCAATATTTACTCAACCGTGCCGGTGTAAGCGAAACCAGCCAAGATTAAACCCCGCGTTTAACAATACATTGTAAATTTAAATAAGGCGCTTTTTAGCGCCTTATTTATTCCCCACTTATTAACGTATAAATTAGCGTATTAATTGAAGCAAAACGCGTTATATGGCAAAATCCCTGCTTTGATTTAAGTATTATTTTCAATACTGTGGGAAGCCCCGATACAATGAGCATGAACGCCCAGTTTTTCGTTCTAAAGCAACAAGATGAGTCATTAGCCAAGGCTGATGATCACTTTAGCTTAGCGGCTGATATTGCTGCTGAACAGTATCGTCTTGGTCATCGTATCTTTATTTACGTTGATGATCTTGAAATTGCCCATGCCATTGATGAAACTATTTGGTCATTCGACCCCGACAGTTTTGTGCCTCACAATCTCCAAGGTGAAGGTCCAAAAGGTGGTGCGCCCGTTGAAATAGGTACTACCCCGCCAGTCGGTAATCGTAAAGTTTTAATTAACTTGGCTGCACAATTGCCGGACTTTATTCGTCGGTTTAACCAAGTTTTTGATTTTGTGCCCGTTGAAGCCACTGCTAAACAAGCTGCCCGTGAGCGCTTTAAAAAGCTACGCCAACTCGGTGCTAATATCACCATGCAAGATATTAATAGCTAACATACCTTTTGTATAAATAGCTAACTAACTCATTTAAGTACTTATTTAAGGTTCTGTGTAATGGATAAAACCTACAATCCGCAAGATATTGAACAGTCGTTATACCAAGACTGGGAACAAAAAGGCTACTTCAAACCATCAGGTAAAGGCGATGCATATTCAATTATGATCCCGCCACCCAATGTCACTGGTAGCTTACACATGGGCCACGCTTTCCAAGACACCATTATGGATACCTTAACGCGTTTTAAACGTATGCAAGGTAATAACACATTATGGCAAGTAGGTACTGACCACGCAGGTATTGCTACGCAAATGCTGGTTGAACGTAAACTCTCTGCTGAAGAAGGTAAAACACGCCACGACTTAGGCCGTGAAGCTTTCATCGACAAAATTTGGCAGTGGAAAGAACAATCTGGCGGGACTATCACAAAACAACTTCGTCGCCTTGGCGCATCGGTTGACTGGGATCGTGAACGTTTCACTATGGATGACGGCTTATCAGAAGCCGTTAAAGAAGTGTTTGTACGCTTACACAAAGAAGATTTAATTTATCGTGGTAAGCGCCTAGTAAACTGGGATCCAAAGCTACACACGGCTATCTCTGATCTTGAAGTTGAAAACAAAGACAAACAAGGCCACATGTGGCACCTACGTTACCCATTGGCTGATGGTGTTACAACCCAAGGCGGTAAAAACTACATTGTAGTGGCAACGACTCGCCCAGAGACCATGCTTGGTGACTCAGGTGTTGCAGTAAACCCAGATGACGAACGCTATCAAGACTTGATCGGTAAAGAGATTTTACTGCCGATTGTTAATCGTCGAATTAAAATTGTTGCTGATGAACATGCCGATAAAGACAAAGGCACTGGTTGTGTAAAAATCACGCCAGCACACGACTTTAACGATAACGAAGTTGGTAAGCGTCATCAAATGCCGTTGATCAATATCTTCGATAAAGATGCCGCAATTCTAAGCCAAGGCGAAACCTACACCTTTGATGGTAAAGAGCTTGAGTTTGATGCACCAATTCCTGAGCGCCTGCATGGTCTTGACCGCTTCGATGCACGTAAAGCAATTGTGGCTGAATTTGAACAATTAGGCTTACTTGAAAAAATTGAAGATCACGCTCTAACCGTACCTTACGGCGACCGCTCTGGTGTGGTTATTGAACCGCTACTTACTGACCAATGGTATGTACGTGTTGCACCACTGGCTGAGCCTGCAAAAGACGCAGTAAAAAATGGCGATATTCAATTTGTACCTAAGCAATACGAGAACATGTATTTCTCGTGGATGAACGACGTACAAGATTGGTGTATTTCGCGCCAGTTGTGGTGGGGTCACCGCATTCCAGCTTGGTACGACAGCGAAGGCAACGTTTTTGTTGGCCGTGATGAAGCAGAAGTACGTCGTGAAAACAACATTGCTGATAGCGTAACACTTAGCCAAGACGAAGATGTACTCGATACCTGGTTCTCATCAGCACTTTGGACTTTTTCAACCCAAGGCTGGCCTGCGAACACAGATGATTTGAAAACTTTCCACCCGTCTGACGTATTGGTAACTGGTTTTGATATTATCTTCTTCTGGGTAGCGCGCATGATCATGATGACCATGCATTTCATCAAAGATGATAACGGCAAGCCACAAGTGCCCTTTAAAACGGTTTACGTTACGGGTCTTATTCGCGATGAAAATGGCGATAAAATGTCAAAATCTAAAGGTAACGTACTTGATCCAATCGATATGATTGACGGTATCGACCTTGAAAGCTTAGTAACAAAACGCACCAGTAACCTGATGCAAGAAAAAGTCGCTAAGAAAATCGAAAAAGATACTCGTAAAACCTTTGATAACGGCATTGAAGCCCACGGTACAGATGCACTGCGCTTTACTTTAGCGGCAATGGCATCGACTGGTCGTGACATCAACTGGGATATGAACCGCCTTGAAGGTTACCGCAACTTCTGTAATAAGTTATGGAACGCCAGCCGTTATGTACTAATGAACACCGAAGAGCAAGATTGTGGCTTTACAAATGATGCAGTTAAAGAGTATTCACTTGCTGATCGTTGGATCTTAGGCCAATTTGAAGCAACTGTTAAAACCTATACTGAGCACTTAGATAACTACCGTTTTGACCTTGCAGCAAATACGCTTTATGAGTTCACTTGGAACCAATTTTGCGATTGGTACTTAGAGCTGACAAAGCCTGTATTATTCAAAGGCAATGAAGCACAACAACGTGGTACGCGTCATACACTGATCACTGTGCTTGAAAGCCTACTGCGCTTAATGCACCCAATGATGCCATACATTACCGAAACGATTTGGCAACGTGTTGCGCCACTGGCAGGTCTTGAAACAGCGAACACTAGTATCATGGTACAAGCCTTCCCTGTTTACAATGAAGCTAACGTTGATGCAAAAGCAATGGATGATTTAGAGTGGGTTAAGCAATTCATTTTAGCCATTCGTAACATTCGTGGTGAAATGGATATTAGCCCAAGCAAGCCGTTATCAGTATTACTAGCAAATGCATCTGCGGATGATGTACGTCGTATTGAAGAAAATAAATCTTTCTTAGCATCACTTGCTAAAATTGAAGAATTTACGCTGCTTGATAACAAAGATGACGCACCTGCATGTGCAACATCTTATGTTGGTAACCTTGAGATCATGATCCCAATGGCAGGTCTAATCGATGTTGACGCCGAACTTGCACGTATTGCTAAGCAGCTTGAAAAAGCCGAAAAAGGCCTAGCTCAAGTGCAAAATAAACTAGCAAACGAAAAGTTTGTTAACAATGCACCTGAAGCAGTCCTTGCTAAAGAAAATGAGAAACTTGCAGAGTTCTCAGATGCGAAAGCAAAACTACTTGAGCAAAAAGCCAAGATCGAAAACTTGTAACTAGATGCGGGGAACCCCGCACAGCTAGACACAAAAAAAGCCGCGTTAATAAATAACGCGGCTTTTTATTTGCGCGGGATAAACCCGCGCCTACAAATTAAAACGTGTAGTTATACTGCGCACCAAATAAGTATGCATGGCCTTTTGATTCAAAGCCCCACTGCTGACCTAAGCCATCAGATTCAGTAAAGTTTTGTGTTTTACCACGGAGAATACTCATACCAATATCTAGGTTTGCTTGTTCGCTCATGGTGTAGTTAACACCAAACGAGTACCAAAAACGGTCAGTATCAGGGATAGAAATTGACAGGTGTTTTTGATCGGCTGGTGATTCATCATAAGCAATACCAGCACGTAATAGTACAGCATCGTTAAACTGATAATCGCCACCGATTGAGTAACGCATTGAGTTTGAGAAGTGCTCATCTTTAGAGAATACAGGTGTATCTTTGCCTGGAACATAAGCTTCTAGCTTTTGGAAACTATCCCAACCAGTCCATAATACACTGTAGTGTAAGCCTGTTTTCTCATCTAACTGGTGTGTACCAGAGAACTCAGCAATCGCAGGGAGAGTGATTTCAACACTTCCAGGTACACTTACGCCAGCTAGGCCACCGATTTGTGCAGGTAATTGGTTAGAAAACTCGCCATCAAATGTGATATCTGTCTCGCTACGATAGTTAAAACCAAAGCGACTATTTTCATCAATCTGATAGCTAGCTCCTAAGTTCCAACCAAAGCCAGTATCATCGCCTTCTAAATGTACTGCTTGAGTTTGTGCTGGTAAACCTAATGGATTGGCACCAAAGTTACGAATGATTTTCGCATCTGCATAAACATAGTTTAAGCCAAGGCCAACACTAAATTGCTCATTGATTTTGTATGAACCACTTACGTTCATATTTACAGTAACAATCTCTGTTTCACCTGCAAGCTGGCCTGCAGGGTAATCTGCTTCAAATTCAGTTGATAAACCAAAATTTGAAAACGCACCAAAACCAACAGCAAACTTGTCATCGATAGGCATTACAAAATAACCTGCAGGAACAAAAGCGGCTGGCGCAATACTGCTGTCGTTTAGTTGACCAGGGTTAACTGATTGATTACTAGCTTCAGTGCCACGAAGGCTGACATCTGGAATGACAGCAATACCTGCAATACTTAGCTGCTGCTCTTTAAATACAGACATAAGAGCTGGATTACGCGCAACTACAGAGGCATCATCAGCCACAGCTGCTTCACCAGCATATGCACGCCCTAAGCCAGAGGCATTTTGCTCTGCAAGCTGGAAAGCCGCTGCAAACGTATCTGCAGACATAACAGCAAGTGATGCTGCAATTAAAGTTTTTGTAAATTTCATTGTGTTTCCTTAACCAAACTAAATGTTTGGGTTCCCATGTGTTGTCTCTAATTATTAGGAGTAAGTTACTTCAAAACCTTAGCACAGTACCTTACTTTTAAATAAAAAACTGTAACAAAGCGTTAAAAAACACCATAAAAACCATTTTTTAACAGCAAAGTAACAGTTTTTTAAAACTCATCGGATAAGTTACAATAAAACTCACTTGCAATTAATTATCATTTAGATTGACTTGCTTGATCAGCACTATTAGACTGCCAAACAAGACTAGCAAAGGAGATGAAGCGGTGGAAATAGGATTAATTATTGCTGCGTTGGCTTTTTGTGGGATAAGTGTATATTGCTTTTGCAAAGCTAATTTTTGTGCCTGCACCAGAGCTGGCGAATGCGATAACCCTGTTAACCATTATTGGTTAGGTGCCATTGTCTGTGCTTTAGTCGCACTAGTATGCTGCTGTAGTGCGTTACATTCAGAAAATGGGACTTTATTGTGGCTACTATTAATGGTGAGTTGCTTCAGTGGTGCGCTATTATCGGCTAAGCAATCAACTAAAAAACACTGTGACAAAGCAATAACCAAAAAACCGCTTAAACCAACAGATGCTCTTTTAACAAACGAGCCAAATTAAGCTGATAATCTAATGGTTTGATACTCGCTAAAATCTTTAAGTCATGATCTGGTGAAGTTAAATCAACATCTTTTGCCGTAATATGATGACTATGCTTAGCATTATAGAAAACTTTAACTTTAGGTTGAATGGGGTTCTGATGATTACCTTCGGTTACTAATGCCAACCGTTCATTAGTTAATTTAACAATCGTGCCGACTGGATGTACACCTAAACACTTAATAAACCGCTGTACTAACTCGCCATCAAACATGTGTTTATTAGCAAGTAAATAGCGCAGTGCGTTGACCGGTTCATCACCTAATTGATGGGGCCTGTCCGCTGTCATCGCGTCATACACATCAACTATCGCCATAATTCGTGCTGGTCGACTAAGTTTTTCACCCAGAAGACCTCGAGGATAGCCACTGCCATCTAAGCGCTCATGGTGATTAACTATCATATCAAGCATTAATGGGGTAATGCCTTTTTCGCCTTTTACCAAGCCTAAACTTTGCGCTACATGCTTTTTAATCGCTTGCATCTCAAGTTTATTTACTTTTTCAGGTTTAGAAAAAATCCCTTGTGGTAATTTAGCTTGCCCCAAATCGTGCAGCAAGGCACCCATGGCAAGCTCTTGCACAACACTTTCTTTGTAACCTAAGTACTTGGCAAATACAGTGACAAAAATAGCGCAGTTAGTCATATGTCGCCAGTTGTACATATGCTTATCTTTAATGCGGGTTAAAATAGTCATTGCATTATGATTACGAAATACCGATGCCACAATATCTTTAGCTATACCATCAAGCAGTACGATATTCATCTTTAAGCCTGAGGTAACGTCGCCATATAAACTTTGTAAATTACGATTATGTTGCTCATAGCTCACACTCGCTTTAGCAAACTCTTGCTCAACTGAAATAACCTTTTTTATCTTTAATTTATTAGGGTTATTGGCCGTTGCAGCAGCGACTTCAGGTTTGAGCTGATATTTGGCAGGAACACTCACATCACTTTGCGTAAAATCTATCAGCAGCTCTTGAACTCCTTCGGATACCAAGCGCTTAATGATCGATTTATCGCGAACTAGGCCGCGAGTTTTGATTTTTATACTATCAACCCCCTCAAACTGCTTGCTAACACTGTCAACAAACATTCCTGGTACGAGTTCAGAAATTGGAAGGGTAATAAGCATATAAAGTGATTAATTCATTTCAAAAAATAATAATTACTGATTATCAACGATCCACTACAAATGTCTATAACAAAAGTAACGAATACGAAATAAGCACTAGGAAATGATGAATTGGTAAGTTGGCGAGTCAATAATAGTTATGGATTACACTAGGTCCTAGTGATTAGGACCTAGTGGCTAACACATTACTCTTGGAAGTAAGTGCCCCAGCCGTCGTATTCTACGTCGGTGTCGATCGCAAGTTGTGCTAGTTTATCAACATCTTCCATTATTACGTCAACATCTAACTCAGCTTCAACAACGATGTCAAAGCCCCAAATCTTACTGCCGTCTTCAAGCTCAAGCTCTGCAGGCTCTTCAACGTCATAGCCTAGTTTAAACGCAGCGAGTGCAGCTTGCTCAAGCTTGACAAAGTCTTCGCAAACAAAGTGATGTTCTACTTCGTATAAGATCTCAGGATCAGAACCATCTTCTAATAACGAAGTTACAATGTCTTCACTAATTTCACGCCAATTTTCCATTACTTTTCTCTCACTTGAGCATCTAATTCAGTTATTCTAGCAGCCATTTTGCTATGAATACGCTTTGCGTGTTCACGTGCTCCAATCGTTTTATCAAGTGGTTCTGGCGCTAACATGTCTATGTAGATTATACCATTGTCCCAGCGATTTAGCTTAATGGTTTTATATGTTGTGCTCATACATACAGGTACTACAGGTACATCCGCATTTAAAGCCGTGTGAAATGCACCTGTTTTAAATGGTAATAAGCCACGTCCGTAACTGCGGGTTCCCTCTGGGAAAATCCACACTGACAGGCCTTTTTGTTTGATTTTATCGGCCGATTTAGTGATCGTGCCAGCCGCTTTAGAGCGATTACCTCGATCAATTAAAATATTGCCCGAAAGCCAATATAGCTGTCCAAAAAATGGGATCCACTTAAGACTTTTTTTACCTAAACTGACACAGTTTTTTGGTACCGCCGCCGGTAAAGTGAAAATATCGTAATTATTTTGATGGTTTGCAACATACACTGCAGGGCCACAACTTTGCGCGTCAGGATGGCGTGTAATAACCACGTTTACACCAAGCATTTTAGCCACTGTGCCAAACCAACTTGAAATAATATGTACATTATTTATATGAAAAGGTTTTACTAAACAAAGGAGTAAACCAAATACACAGCTTAATAAAATAAACAATGCCATAATAACAATACGAATAATAGCTAACAAAGAAAACGCTCCAAAAATAATAACGCCAGCATTATAGCGTTATTTTTACCGCTAAACGAGTGTTTAGCGAACACATGTAAGCTTAAAATAATTTTCTGCTTTAAAAACAAACGACCTGCAATAGCAGGCCGTTTTATTCATAGATATAAAAAAAATACTTACTCAGTTTCTGTCGGCTCAATGTCATCATCAATCGCCGTCAACTCTACAACCGCTTCATCGACACGCTGTAAACCACGCGGTAATTTATTACCTCGACGACCACGCTCACCATGATAATGCTCTAAATCACTGGGTTTAAGAGTCAGCTTACGCTTACCTGCATGCAGGGTAACACTGGTACCTTCAGGCACCACTGCCAGCACTTTAACAAACTCTTCACGCGCTTGTACTTTGGCACTTGGGATAGAGATTATCTTGTTACCCTTACCTTTACCTAGTTTTGGTAAATCACGTAATGGGAATAACAACATCCGGCCTTCATTCGATATCGCCATACAGTAATCGTTAGCAACATCATTAACCCTAATTGGCGCTAATAATTGCCCACCTTTAGGCACACTAACCAAGGCTTTACCGTTTTTGTTTTTACTTACTAGATCTACAAAATCAGTAATAAAACCATAACCTGCATCTGATGCCATTAACAGTACTTGTTTGTCTTCGCCCATCACTACATGCTCAAAATTAGCACCTGCAGTGAGGTTAAACCGCCCTGTCATTGGTTCACCTTGGCTTCGTGCCGACGGTAACCCATGCGCATCAGTGGCAAATGCACGCCCAGCAGAATCTAAGAACACCGCAGGTTGATTACTCTTACCACGGGCAGAGGCTTTATATGCATCGCCAGCTCGATAACTGAGCCCTTCAACATCTAAATCATGGCCTTTACCAACACGCGCCCAACCTTTTTCAGACAACACAACGGTTACTGATTCTGATGGGATTAAATCTTTTTCGCTTAATGCTTTCGCTTCAAGACGTTCGACAATCGGTGAACGGCGATCGTCACCATACAGCTCTGCTGCTTCTTGAATCTCTTTTTTTAGTAACGTCGACATACGACGTTCAGAGCCTAAAGTCAGCTGTAATTTATCGCGCTCTTTGGCAAGCTCATCTTGCTCCCCACGAATTTTAAACTCTTCAAGTTTCGCTAAATGACGTAGTTTTAATTCAAGGATTGCTTCGGCTTGGATGTCTGTAATACCAAAGCGTTCCATTAACACAGGCTTTGGCTTGTCTTCGCTACGAATAATCTCAATAACTTCATCAATATTTAAAAAGGCTGCAAGTAAACCTTCTAAAATATGTAAACGAGCCAATACTTTATCTAAACGATATTGCAGGCGACGGCGCACTGTTTCACGACGGAACACCAGCCACTCAGTTAAAATGGTTCGTAAATCTTTTACCTGCGGACGGCCATCAAGACCAAGCATATTGATATTAACGCGGTAATTTTTTTCCAAGTCTGTAGTGGCAAATAAATGAGCCATTAACGGCTCCACTTTAATGCGATTAGAACGCGGAATGATGACAATCCGGGTTGGATTTTCGTGATCAGACTCATCACGTAAATCAGCCACCATAGGCAGCTTTTTGGCATTCATTTGCGCTGCGATTTGCTCAAGTACTTTACCACCAGAACATTGATGTGGCAGTGCAGTAATGACAATATCGCCGTGCTCCTCTGTATAAATAGCGCGCATTTTTATCGAACCACGGCCGGTTTGATAAATTTTACGAATATCCGCTTTTGAAGTAATTATTTCAGCTTCAGTTGGGTAATCGGGAGCTTGTACATGCTCAAGCAATTGATCTAGTTCAGCTTTAGGGTTATCCAATAGCAAACAACAGGCACTGGCTACTTCGCGTACGTTATGTGGCGGAATGTCAGTTGCCATACCCACTGCAATACCCGTAATACCATTGAGTAAAATATGTGGTAAGCGTGATGGTAATACTTGTGGCTCGTCCATTGTGCCATCAAAGTTTGGCGTCCAATCAACAGTCCCTTGGCCAAGTTCTTTTAACAGTACTTCTGAGAACTTAGATAAACGCGCTTCGGTATAACGCATTGCCGCAAATGACTTTGGATCATCTGCAGCACCCCAGTTCCCTTGCCCATCAACTAATGGGTAACGATAAGAAAACGGTTGTGCCATTAACACCATCGCTTCATAACAAGCGCTATCACCATGAGGATGGTACTTACCGAGTACATCACCAACGGTACGGGCTGACTTTTTATATTTAGCCGTTGCCGATAACCCCAGTTCGCTCATGGCGTAAATAATACGACGTTGTACTGGTTTTAGACCATCGCCAATATGTGGCAATGCCCTATCCATGATCACATACATGGAATAATTCAAATAGGCGTCTTCGGTAAAACGCCCCATTGTTTGTTGCTCAATTCCTTGCAATAGCAAGGTATCTGTATCACTCATCAAAGCCTACCTAATTTTTTTTATAGCTTACACGGTAGATCACATTGGCATAATCATCGGAGAGCAATAAGCTGCCATCGGCAAGTTCTGCAAAAGCAACCGGACGACCCAATGTTTCTTCGTTTTTCATAAAGCCCGTAATAAACGGCGTGTATTTTATCACACGTCCTTGCTCAATAGTGGCAACTGCCACTTTATATCCAGATTTTTTACTGCGGTTCCAAGAGCCGTGTTCAGCAACAAATAATTGTTGCTTATAATTAGCAGGAAATTGTTTACCTTGATAAAAATGAATCCCTAATGGGGCTACATGCGCACCCAAGGCTAAAGCTGGGGCACTGTAATCGGCAATATTTTTACCTTTACCAAATTCAGGATCTAAGATGGCACCTGCATGCACATACGGAAAACCAAAATGTTCACCTTCGGTTGTTAAGCGGTTTAGTTCATCCGGTGGAAGATCATCACCCATCATGTCTCTGCCATTATCACTAAACCACATCGCTTGGGTGCTAGGATGAAAGTCAAAGCCAACAGAGTTACGCACACCTTGTGCTAACGTGGTCATTTGTTTGGTGTTTACATCCAATGAAAATATTCGCCCATAGCGCTCATCTTCAGCGCAAATATTACAAGGTACGCCCACAGGAATGATCAGCTCGCCGGTTGGTGAGAAGCGTAAAAACTTCCAACCGTGATGACGTTCTGTCGGTAATGCGTCGTAAACCACTTCATATTTAGGTGCTTTCAATTGTGTATCAATATTTTTGAAGCGAATAATACGTTGCACTTCAGCAACATATAAGTCGCCATCTTTGATCGCTAAACCTGAAGGCATGGTTAAACCACTGGCCACCAAAATTTGTTTATCGGCAACCCCATCACTATTGTGATCAATCAGTGCATATACATTGCCCGCGTTTCGCGAGCCAACATACACAATACCTTTTTTAGATACTGCTAATTGCCGTGCATTTTCCACATCACTGGCAAATATGTTTACAGTAAAGCCATCAGGAACACTGAGTTCTTTAAGGATTTCTTTTGCTGCTAAGGGAGTACTTAGCAAGCCTAATGTTAATACAGAAACTAGTAATTTATTCATCGATTTCTACCCTATTACGGCCATGATCTTTTGCGGCATATAACGCATTGTCTGCTTTTTTAAATAAATCTTTAAATGAGCCTAGTTGCGCTTGCTTTTGCGCCACACCAAAACTTGCAGTGACTTTGATCTCATTTCCATCACTGATTATACGTTCTTTTTCAATCTCAGTTTTAATTCGATTAGCAATTTCAGTGGCTTCAGCTAGAGTGGTATTGTTGAGTACCACTAAAAACTCTTCACCACCAATGCGCCCTAGAATATCATTCTCTCTGATCGCTCGCAGAGATGTATTCGTGATCGCTTGTAACACTAAATCCCCTGCCGGGTGGCCAAAATCATCATTAATGTTTTTAAAGTGGTCTAAATCAAAAGCAATCAAACAAAAATTGTGATCGTCTTTTTTTAACTGTTGCCACTGTAACTGAGCTAACTCTATTATTTTACGTCTATTAGCCACACCAGTTAAAACGTCCGTATTGGCTAGCACACTAAATTTGCGCTTTAAACTATATTGTCGCCATGAAAAAATTAACAGCAATAAAAATAATAATAGTACGCTTAGCATAATGGTTTTTTGTAATGCTTGCTGTTGCTTAATTTCTTGTAATGCAAATTCGCTAAGTTCTTTATCTTTTTCAAGCAGCTGTCGTTCAATTTCTACTTGTTTAGTATCAAACTGAACTTGATAGCGAGAACGGGATAACTCTCGCACTTTATTATAATGTTGAGCATTTAAAGCGATAAGATCTTGCTGATGTAAGTACGCCTGCTGATAATCTTGTTGCTGCACCGCAAGCTGAGTAAGCAAGCGGGTTAACTTCAATAGTGATGTGATACTGTTTTCTATCGGAATTTGCTTCGACAACTGCTGCGCTTTAGTTAAGGTTATCGTGGCTTGCTCAGGCAAATTCAGTGCTAACTCAATACCTGCTTGAGTATAGAAGTGGTTAGCAATGGTAACTACATCTTCAAGCCTGTCAAAATATTGATTACTCAATGACAAATAATGGCTAGCTTGAGCCATATTTTGCTCTAATAAATATGCTTCCGCTAAGATAATATAACCGTAGTACACTAATTTTTCATTGGCTAACTTTTTGCTCAACGTCAGTAATTTCTGACTACTTGCAATCGCCTCTTGGCTGCGCCCCATCTTTAAATAAACTTTAGCTAAATGAAAATACGACACTAAACTGTCAAACGCTAAGTCATGTTTTAAAAAATAATCTAATGCCTTAGTTTGCACTTCAATTGCTTTGTTGTAATCAAACAAATATTCGTACGATTTTGCCATTGTTGATTCTATGTAGGCTAAATCAAGTAAACTTCCACTACGCTTAATAATTACATAACTTTTATAGAAGTAATCTAATGCCCGAATATCATCATGGTTATACACATAAAAATTAGCTAAAGCGCCATATACATCACTTTTTAGCTTATCATTATCAAGTTGTTCAACTAACTTTTTGGCAGTCATTAAAACCGCTAATGATTTTTCAGTTTGCCCAGTAAAATTGTAAATATCCGAGTTTACTAAGTAGTAGCTTATCAGCGCATCACTACTTAGTGAGTTTAGCTGCTTCGCTATTTGCTGTTCCAATTCAATGGATTTAGTTATTTCACCATTTAACAAGTAATTTTCAGCTAAATTGAGTTGTAACCTTGTGCGTTGTAACACTGTTAAGCGACTCGTATGCTCTACTAATAATAGCGCTACAAACTCAATGGCTTGGCCTGGATCCTGAATGCTTTTTTCGTGGGCGGTATGCAGTTGTGTTGTTAACCATTGCTCATCAAAAGCGGTTTTTTGCTGTGCTTTTAAAGGTGCGCAGTACAAGTACAAACAAGTAACAAGAATCGTTAATAAAACTAAACTGTTTAAATGTTTAAAACAACTCCCTTGCTGTACTTGCATGGCATTACACCCTTGAAAAATCACACTTGAGCACGATTACCGTGGTCTTCTAACCATTGACGACGATCTGATGAGCGCTTTTTCGCCAGCAACATATCCATCATTTCCATGGTTTCCACTTCATCCTCTAAGGTTAGCTGGACTAAGCGGCGAGTATTAGGATCCATGGTCGTTTCGCGTAGTTGCAGTGGGTTCATTTCACCCAAGCCTTTGAAACGCTGAACGTTTACTTTACCGCGTTTTTTCTCTGCTTCAATACGCGCTAGGATGCCGGATTTTTCATCTTCATCAAGGGCATAATAAACATCTTTACCAATGTCGATTCTAAACAACGGTGGCATAGCTACATATACGTGACCCGTTTTCACCAACGTTGGGAAATGACGAACAAATAGTGCACACAACAAAGTCGCAATATGCAGTCCATCGGAGTCAGCATCCGCTAAGATACAAATTTTATTATAGCGCAACGAAGAGATATCAGTTGAGTCAGGGTCGATACCCAGCGCCACAGAAATATCATGCACCTCTTGTGACGCTAAAATTTGCCCAGACTCAATTTCCCACGTATTCAAAATTTTACCACGTAGTGGCATTATTGCCTGAAACTCACGATCACGTGCTTGTTTAGCTGAGCCACCAGCTGAGTCACCTTCTACTAAAAATAGCTCTGTACGGTCGTTATCTGCAGCGCTACAGTCGGTTAATTTGCCCGGTAATGCGGGACCTGCGGTAACACGCTTACGCACCACTTTTTTGGCTGCGCGAAGACGTTTCTGTGCATTAGAAATACATAACTCTGACAGTAACTCAGCAGTATCGGTGTGCTCATTTAACCATAAACTGAATGCATCTTTTACCACCCCAGATACAAATGCCGAGCACGAACGAGAAGATAATTTCTCTTTGGTTTGACCGGCAAATTGTGGATCTTGCATTTTCACTGATAAAACGTAGCTACACCGTTCCCAAATGTCATCGGGGGTGAGCTTAACGCCACGCGGCAGTAAGTTTCTAAATTCACAAAACTCACGCATAGCCTCAAGTAAACCTTGTCGCAAACCATTTACGTGAGTACCGCCTTGCGCAGTTGGTATTAAGTTAACGTAACTTTCAGCTATCGATTCACCGCCTTCAGGTAACCAAACAACCGCCCAATCAGCACCTTCCGTTGAACTTGAAAACTCACCGGTAAATGGGTCTTTTGGCAGTACTTCGTAACCTTTAACAGCTTCGTTTAAGTAGTCTTTAAGGCCTGTTTCGTAATACCACTCTTGGGTTTCTTTGGTTTGTTTATTAACAAACTTAATACGTAAACCTGGGCAAAGTACGGCTTTAGCTTTTAATAAATGATGTAATTTAGTCAACGAGAAATTAGCTGAGTCAAAGTAGCTTACATCAGGCCAAAAACGTACAGTTGTACCTGTATTACGTTTACCTACGGTGCCTATAACATGAAGATCTTCAACTTTATCACCGCTTTCAAACGCCATCATGTATTGTTGTGCATCGCGGCGCACAACCACTTCAACGCGCGTTGATAATGCATTAACCACGGAGATCCCTACCCCGTGCAAACCACCTGAAAATTGGTAGTTTTTATTAGAGAACTTGCCACCAGCATGCAGCTTGGTAAAAATCAATTCGACCCCAGGAATACCTTCTTCTGGGTGAATATCGATAGGCATACCACGGCCATCATCGCTAACTTCTAGCGAATTATCTTCATGCAAAATGACATCAATTCTAGTGGCATGTCCGGCCATGGCTTCATCGACACTGTTATCAATAACCTCTTGTCCTAAGTGATTAGGACGGGTGGTGTCGGTGTACATACCAGGGCGGCGTTTAACAGGTTCTAACCCATTTAATACTTCAATGGCTTCGGCGTTATAATTTTGCTGACTCATAGTTTTTATCTTTTATGCGCTTAGCTATGTTTTACGTGATTTTAAGAAAATCTACAATACTAGCAATGGAGTCATCAAAGCCAACAAAGCTATGATCACCACCAAATTCTATCTGTTGCTTGCATTGTGAATAATATTTAACGGCCTGCTGATAATCCAGTACTTCATCACCCGTTTGCTGTAATAAGTACAGTAATGATGGGCGCTCTAAGCTAGGTATCGACAGTGATTTTAACGCGTTAATATGACTATTGTTGAGCTCGTAATGGCTATCCTGATAGGGATTATAGTTCGGCCCTAACAAAGAACTCAACAATAAATAAGGCTTAACCGCAGGGTTTATAACCACTGCTGGTAACTGATATTTTTGCGATAAATAAGTGGCGTAAAAACCACCTAAAGAACTGCCAAGTAATACAGTATTTGGCGTTAATAATTGTTCAATTTGAATTATCGCATGAAACGGTTCATGGCTTAGCCGTGGCACACAATAATCAACGTCATAGTGTGCCATATACTCACCAAAGCGGACAGCTTTAAATGAATGTTCGCTGCTATTAAAACCATGAATATAAATTACTCGTTGGGCCACATCAGTTCCGAGTTAATTAATAGATTTGCACTGTTTGTTGGCTTTGATATTGTCAACAATCGATAACCAGGCCCCGCATTGTGTTGCTGCCAGTCATCGGTGTGTTTAGTAAACTGCACTGAGCTTGCTGGCGTGGCAAAAATCTCAATACTTCTGAATTTAAATTGATAGTCATTGTGAACATGACCATGAAATAACTGCCTTACTAGCGCGCTATTATGCAATACATTAAGTAGTTGCGGGCCATTTTCGAGCATATGCTTGTCTAGGTAACCATTAATAGGTAATGGATTATGGTGGCAAAAAGCCACGCTCGGCGACTGTGTAGTCGCTAATAAATCAGCGAGTTCATTTAAATCGGCTTCGCTTACCCAACCTGCTGGTGTTGGCCCTTTAGAGCTAATTAACAACACTTCAAAGCCATCGGCAATTAACCGTTTTGCACTATTGATTTGACCACCAGAAATACGCTGCATCGCACTGATATCATCATGATTACCAGGCAGCCAAAAAACAGGGCAAGTAAGCGCTGAGTCGGCAATCAGCTGAGCAAACAACAAATATGATGCAAAACTGTGATCTTGGGTTAAATCGCCACCAAAGATCACAGCGTCTAATGACTGGTGTGCCATATCAGCAAGCGCGCGAGAAAAGTGCTCAGCGGTATTGACCGCAAAATACTCCCCTTGTGGGTCTGCAAATAAGTGACAATCGGTAATATGCGCTAAGCGCAGCTGAGTATTATTGAACTGCGCCGACTCATCAAACCAGGCCATCATTTATATCCCAGTTAAGTACCGCTCGACCACTTTCAACACACGCCACTAACCAATCATACAAAAACGCATTAAGTTGATATTTTTCATCTTTTTGATGCATTTGCGGATTAGGGTAACCATATGAAGGTTTGATCCTTTGATGGTAATCATGGTGAATTATTTCAGCAACTTTTGCATCGTGATATAAACGCACAGTTAAAAACAGCGGATTAAACCCTTTTAACATACCGGTTAATTGGGTTATTGAAATATCCATCGTGTATTTAGCACAGCCATCCACCTTAATTACAAACTGGTTATTACCCAATTGTACTTGACGTGTATTGCCTTCTTTGCGCTCATTGGGCAGCAATTTTAAAGCACGTAAGTAGTTATGCTCACATAACGTCAAGTATTTAGGAAGACTCTGAATATATCGTTGTTTCACTGCAAGTGCTGTCACATTACCGCCATAAAGTTAGAGGTTAAGGGTAGTCTATTACTATTTTAGCTGCGCTGATTAATTATACGTTCGCGATTAAGCGCTAACCACTGCAATGAAATTACCGAGGCAGCATTATCTATCTCACCGGTTGCTAAACGCGCCATTGCATCATCAAAACTGAGAATATGCGTTTTAATATCTTCACCTTCAGTTGCAAGTCCATACACGTCACTTTGCAGCTGGCTTAAATCCGTTTTTGCAAGATAAAGATGTAACCGCTCAGTAGTCCCTCCTGGGCTTGACAGGTACGATAGCATAAACTCCAATTCGCTCAGTACTAAGCCCGCTTCTTCAAATGCTTCGCGCCTAGCGACATCTTCATAATTAGTACTGCCATCGGTCATGCCTGCTATACATTCTAATAACCAAGGTGACTGTTTAGTTCTTATCGCGCCAATACGTATTTGTTCTATCAATAAAATACTGTCTGCTATGGGATCATACGGTAAAACTGCAACCGCGTCACCGCGTTCGAGTATCTCACGACGGATAGTCTCTGATTGACCCCCCGCAAATAATGCATGTTCAAACTGATATAAGTTAATATTAAAAAAGCCGCTATAAAGTACTTCTATAGGAGCAATTTTAACGTCTTGTTTGGTAAATTTTGTGAGCTTTTCATCAGCCATGAAGTTTCCTATTACACATGCTATTACTTGAATTTAAACCTAGATACTTACTATCATGTCCGGGGATTATACCCAAACCACCTCAAGATGCAGAATCCAGCGTTTCACAGGGGCTTAATATCAAGGCGTTACTTTGCAACAATGGCAGTCCCTTTTAAGAAGTAACAACGATGAGAGTAAGTTCCTGTGAAACGCCCAGAGGGTTGGTTTAAAAGCGATTTATACTGCGTTATTGATTTTAATAATAGAACCACTATAACTTACAATCAATGCCTTGCCTAAATCGCTTTTAATTCCAACTGAAACTCGCATCTTGAGGTGGTTTGGGTATATATTCTGTTACACTTGTTTACGCTGTTTTACGCAAATTTTTTTTTGTTCTTAAGTAAAACAGGTTACCATGCTTTTAGAACGTAAATTGTCTAAGGACTGAACGAATAATGAAAAAAAACATTCTTGCTGCGCTGATTGGTATATCTTGCGCATTAACTGCCACAGCGTCAAATGCTGAAGACTTATTACAAGTTTATGAAATCGCCACAGCTAACGATCCTACTGTTTTAAAAGCAAAAGCCCAAGCAAACGCACAAGCTTATAACAGTGACCGTGCAATGAGCGCATTATTGCCACAAATCGGTTTTTCTATGGGGTATGATAAAACCGATAGCACATCATTTAATGGTACTGATGCGGCAGGTTACACCAAGGTCGATAGCGATTCAGATACATTCAGCCGTGGTCTTAAACTAAGCCAGACACTGTTTGATTTAGGTGCATGGAATTCACTCGGTATTGCAGACAAACAAGCGTTGCAAGCAGCTGCTCAATATGACTTTGCCAAGCAAGATCTCATTGTTCGTGTTGCTGATGGCTATTTCAACGTATTAAGTTCGATTGATAACTTAGAATTTGTACAATCTGAAAAACGCGCTATTGAACGTCAACTTGAGCAAACCAAACAGCGTTATGCAGTAGGCTTAACGGCAATTACCGATGTGCATGAAGCGCAAGCACAATTCGATAACTCGGTTGCCCGCGAAATCGTTGCCAGAAACGGCGTTGAAACCGCCCGTGAGCAGCTTCGCGAAATCACCGGTAAATATCACGCTAAGCTGGATATGTTAAACACTGAGACTTTCTCTACAGTTCAACCAGCAAAAAAATCACCCGATTATATTAAGCTTGCAGAACAAAATAATTTAACTCTGCAGGTCTCTAAAGTAACGGTTGATATCGCTAAAGATCAAATTGATTTAGCACAAGCGGGTCATTACCCTAAGCTGACTTTAGATGCCAGCTACGGTGATACACTAACTGATAGCAATAGCAACACTGCGCGCCCACGTGGTGATAGTACAAATATTGGCATTAACTTTAGTGTGCCAATATATTCAGGCGGTGCTACTACTGCAGCGACTGAGCAAGCACGTGCTTTTTATGTTGCTGCAAGTGAAGATTTAGAAGCAAGTCTACGTGGCGTAACCCGTTCGGTGATCACCTCTTATAATCAAGTAGTATCAGATATTGCGACCTTTAAAGCCCTTGAACAAGCAGTAGTTTCTGCTGAAAGTGCATTAAAAGCCACTGAAGCTGGTTTTGAAGTGGGTACTCGTACTATTGTTGACGTACTGGTCAGTACACAAAACTTATTTAACGCCAAACGTAACCTCGCTGATGTACGCTATCGCTACGTTGTATCAACGCTACGCTTAAAACAAGCAGCGGGCACGTTAACAAGTAATGATTTACAAGCCATCAACCAAGGTTTAAAAGAAATCCAATAAAGATAAGCTTAACATTACTCATTTAAAAGCCAGCAACTTGCTGGCTTTTTTGTATTTTTTTATTCATCCAGTTAAACTAGCTTCTTTTGCATATGAGATACTTCTGTGGTCAACAACTCCCCATTTAAATGGTCTTTCTTGGGCCCTCGTTATTGGTTTACTTGGTTTGGCGTATTTATTTTGTATATAATTTCTTGGCTACCGCAGAAATTACAACTTGCATTGGGCCGACTGCTAGGTCGCTTAGTCCATCGTTTTATGAAAAGTCGTCGCCATATTGCTGAAGTCAATATTAAACGCTGCTTTCCAGATATGCCCGCAGCCGAACAACAAGCATTAGTACTTTCTAACTTAGAAAATACCGGTATAGGTATGATTGAAACAGCCATGTCATGGTGGTGGCCTGATTGGCGTGTAAAAAAAGTTTGCGGCTCGGTTAAAGGGCTTGAATACTTTGAGCAAATACAACAATCTGGTAAAGGGATTCTAATGATAGTCCCACACATACTGCATCTTGAAATGGCAAGCCGTGTCATGGGATTACACTATCAAGGTATTGGTTTTTACCGCCCCCATAATAATCCGCTAATGGAATATTTTATTACTAATGGTCGTTTACGCTCAAATGAATTTGTGGTTGGCAAACGCGATGTTAAAGGCCTACTCAAAGCCTTAAAAAATAAAAAATTATGTTATTACTTACCCGATCAAGATTATGGCCGCCAACGCTGTGAATTTGCACCTTTTTTTGCAGTTCAAGATACCGCAACTACCACTGGGACTTTGCTATTTGCAGCCAGTAAGCACTGTGAAACCGTCAGTCTTATAAGTCGACGTGACGAACAGGGAAAATATCATTTAGAAGTACGCCCTATGCTTGAAGACTTTCCATCTGGCGATAACCTCGCCGATGTGACTCGTGTAAATCAACGCATTGAAGAAGCTATTAATGCCGCACCAGAACAATATATGTGGGTTCATCGACGCTTTAAAACTAGGCCGGATGAGAACGCCCCCTCTTATTACAAGTGACAACGCCGCTGTAATATGCTTTTATTAGTAAATATAAATACAAGAGTATGAGCCATGTGGTTTTGGGTTAAGCATTTATCACTAGCTGCTATTTTAATTGCCGCAGCGATTTATTTTTTATTAGGTCATGGCCCAGTCATGGACATGAAAGATACTAAAAATGCGGCTGCGCAAGGTTTATCACGTTTTTATTCATCGTTACGCAACCAGGTAAATAAAAGCAATGAACGCGATAAATACGTACTTAAATTAGCTAATCCGGATATAAATATAGATGCGGCGCTGACCGAGCGCGCTAAAGTTGTTGAACCATCCTCACCAAATTGGACTGGTGAGTTAATGCCGAGACGCTTTGAAAATGGCTCGACTTTAAAAAAAGTATTAACTGATTACGCACGCGATGAAGATATCGTTCTGTATTGGTATTTAAGTAAAGACTATGTGATCAAAGAACACTTTCGAGTGGATAGCAATTTTAATTCAACGCTTTATCAAGTTGGCCGGGCGATAAATGATGACTTTGAAAACGAAGTTTATACCTTCTTTTGTTTTAAACAGCGAGCAGCCGTGATCACCGAGCTGCCCTCTGAATATGTGCGCGAAAACTGTAAGCGCCTAAGAAGTTAAGCGCTTAACTCAAATATCTGCTGCCATGCTTGTGTAACAAATGCGATGTCTTTCGCAAATTCAGCTTTTGTTACACAACGTCCCTGCTGATCTAGACTCAACACATGATAACGCGAGCGATAATCAATATAGGCTGTAATAAGCCCTTGCTTGATCTCATCACTAATACAACCAAGCCTTGCTGCATCGGTTAAAATCCTTACGTTGTCTGAGTAAGTAGTTAGTTGCTCCAAGCTATAAGCGTTATCAAGCACTAAATATTGAGTCAGAAACTCAATATCAGCAATGCCGCCAGTATCTTGTTTTAAATCAAACTCAATATCGTTGCCTTTCGCTAAATGTGTGCGCATTTTTTCACGCATGGTGATCACATCGTCTTTAAGCTTTTGCGGGTCGCGCTGCTGGCACAAAATGCCTAAGCGAATTTGCGCAAAGCGCTGCTGTAATTCGGGTTGCCCAAAAATCATCCGAGAACGCACTAGCGCTTGATGTTCCCATGTCCAAGCTTGCGTTTGCTGATAGTGGTTAAAGCTCTCAAGATTGATTGCCATTAACCCTGAGGCACCTTCTGGGCGTAACCGCGTATCTAGTTCATATAAAATACCCGACGCCGTTCGAGTATTAAATAAATGCATTAGTCGCTGTGCTAATTTTAAATAAAACTGCCGTGAATCAATCGCTTTAGTGCCATTAGTTTGCTCTGAGCCATCACTATTATGTACAAAGACTAAATCGAGATCAGAATCATAACCCACTTCAAAACCACCGGTTTTACCATAAGCTATTACGGCAAAGCCCTTGTGCTCTTCATCAGTATTAGGCGGAATACCAAAACGCTGCGCCATTTGCTGCCAAGCAAGGTTCACCGCTTGCTCAACTATCGCTTCGGCTAATGCTGTTAAATGATCGCTTACTTTCATTACATCTAACACACCGGTTGCATCAGCGGCAGCAATACGTAGTTGATGGGTTTGTTTAAACTGACGCAGTGCTTCCATTTGCTGTTCTAAGTCTGCGCTATCAATACGTAAAAAATACTGTCGTATTTCGTCTTTATATGCAGTCAGTGGTGTAGGCTTATACAGCACCGCAGGATCGATAAGCTCATCAAGTAAAATCGGGTAACGCGAAATATGCTCACCAATCCATTTACTATGACAACACAACGAAACAAGCTGTTTTAACGCGCCTTGGTTTTCAAACAGCAACTCTAAATAGGCTGTTCGTGAAATAACCTTGCTTAATACTTGGCAGATCATACTAAATACGTCACCACTTGCTTGACTGTCTGATAGTTGCTTTAGCATTAATGGCATGAGTTTATCGAGAATATCACGGCCACGATGACCAATTTTAGTTTTCGTTAAGCGGGCTTTAAAATCTTCTAATGGTATTTGCCATGCATCATTTGGGTCGGTTAAAACACTAATATCGGTGTGTTCCCAAGCACTTATAAAAGCACTTTCGCAAGGATCGACTGGCTCACTTTCATAACCAATAACTTGTTCAAATTCACTGTGTATGCCAGCCATAATGTCATTTATTTGCGCTAAAGATGCGCTGAAGTCACTCTGCTCTAACAGGTAATTTAGCCGTTGTTGGTTCAGGCCATCATCTGGCAATGTTTGCGTTTGTTGATCTGCAAAAATCTGTAAATATTGCTCAACTCGCCTTAAAAACAAATAATTGTGGCGTAATAATTTTGCTTCATCTGCGCCAATAACTTGAATGTTTTCTAGCTCCGCCAGTGCTTTTTGCAAGGATTGTGTTTGCAAATTAGCTTCTCGCCCGCCCCTTACCATTTGCAGTGCTTGCACCACAAACTCCACTTCACGGATCCCTCCTGCACCTAGTTTTATATTGTTAGTCAAGCGTTTACGACGTACTTCTTGAGCTATCATTTGTTTCATTTTACGCAACGATTCGATCACTGAAAAGTCAATATAACGACGATACACAAACGGTTTTAATAACTGATAGAATTCATCACTGTAGCGCGTTTGCGGGCCAATTAAACGCCCTTTGAGCATGGCGTAGCGTTCCCATTCACGGCCTTGATCTTGGTAGTAATCTTCCATGGCATTAAAACTCATCACCAAGGGGCCACTTTCACCAAAAGGTCGCAGCCGCATATCGACCCTAAATACTTGTCCATCAACCGTTGTTTGATTAAGTGCGGCAATCAGCTTTTGTGCCACTTTAGTGTAAAACACTTGCGCTTCTAAAGAGCGCCGCCCACCTTGAGTTTTTACACTACGCGGATAAGAAAAAATTAAATCGATATCTGACGAATAGTTAAGTTCTTGGCCACCTAACTTACCCATTCCTAATACCAACATCGCCAGTGGCAGTTGTTGCTCATCGAATGGTTGCCCATTAATCTGAGCAACCTGGGCAAATGCCCAGTTATTGGCACTATCAATTAGCTGATCGGCTAAAGCCGAGATATAGCCAATACTATCGGCTATATCATTGCTGTAACATAAATCTAAACACGCTACTTTTAGCCAATAGCGTTCCCGGTAACGGCGTAAAATTTTATGGCACTGCGCTTCATCAACCTCGGTAAGATTTAAGTCTTGAAATGGGTTAGGACTATCTCGCAAACTCATTTGAGTATCACTGAGCAACATCTCAATTAACTGCGGCTGAGATTGCAGGCAACGCCAGGCAAAGTCACTCAAACCTAACAAATTAATAATTAATTCATTAGCAGGAAGCTCTGGATATAGCTGAAAAAAACGTTCGCTGCCTAAGCCATGCAGTGCTGTTGGGAGTTGTTCGCCTGGTGTCATCAAATACTCTCTTTTATATCAGTCGTAACCGTACTAGAATAGTTAACATAATAATAACCACCCTAGGTTCTCAATGTCATATTTATCTTTATCTAACACTAGTTTACTCGCGATTGCTATCTGTTTTATGGTTATTTGTTTAGCTGTTATTTGTTTGCGGGTAGTAAGTCAACTCAAGGCTAAACAAGCATTAAAAGAAGAACTTGCTCAACATGACAATTTTGCTCTAGGAATTAGTTTTGCGTCAGAAATCAGTGTAGTGATCGCGACTGTAGCATTTTTATTTGATGAAATTAGTATCAGTGCAGCCCAATCAAACCCGCTTAAGATGATTATACTGATAGTACTGTTGTTTACTTTTATTAAAGTAGGCCACTTGATCCACCGCAAGTGGATTTTGCACCGCTTTAATGAAGAAGCCGCCATACTAAAACAAAATGTCTGTGCCGCGTTGGTAGATTCAGGCATGTTGATCGCTAACTGTATTATTACATTAGGGCTATACAGCTGGTCTCATACCCAAGGGTTTAGCAGCTTACTAATTGCTTTTGTCAGCTTCTTTTTACTGCAAACTATTTTTGCCTTAGACAGTAAATTCCGTGAATATCGCTTTGCTCGCGCCAATCAAGGGGCGTCATTACAAAGTAACTTTAATTTAGAAAACACCTCTATTGGCATTCGTTATGCCGGTAAATCCATTGGCCTTGCATTAGCTATCTATGCGGGTCTTGCCAGTGCCACTTTTCACAGTGGTAAAATGGTTGAGAATTTATTCACATTAGCTTTACATTGCGGCACTATGTGGTTATTACTGTATCTATTAACGACTATAATCAAGTTCATCTCTTTGCCAAACATTGATACTGAGCTTGAAATTGATCATCAGGATAATATTGGAATAGCTTGCATTGAATTTGCTGTTTTCAGCGCTATAGGCTATTTACTAATAAGTATGTTTTCAATTTAATATTGAAAATGACGTAATACGTGGGGCCTTATGCCGTTTGAAGTAAATAACTATCTACTGATCGATAACGACAGTGAATTCAGCCGGCAATTCACTGAACATTATTTTGCTCAGCCACACGGCACCAGTCCAAGTACCCTTGTTGTTGCTGGTGCAAATACCCGTCACTTGGTTAAATTAATGTTTGACCAGTTGATCAAAGATTATTGCTACTGCGACTTTAGTAATGAAATTAGCGTGTCAGAACTGGCGAGTTATTTACATGAACACCATGATATTGCCGGTGTACTATACAATCAAACGGATTATTTATTAGCTGATGATAAACAACGATTTATATTCAATTCATTACATTCTGTACGGTTTTTAATTAAAGAGATTGATGATGGATACCTGTTTGAACCAGTCACAGACTTAGCACAAAATAATCACTTATCATGTCAAACCGAAATAGCCGAAACACCGCAAAATTTAGACGCATTATGTGAAAAGCTTAATAATTAGTTAAAATAAAACTTAACTAATTATCACTGACTCACAATAAGTATTTGCACCAAAGAGATGACTTACATACCATAACGATATTAGCTATTTTTGTTGAAGGTCATCATGAGAGTTCCTCATATTTATCAAGCAAGTCCTATTGTAATTGCCACTGCACTTCAGTTAGAAGATGATGCAGCAGGCCACATAGGTCGCGTATTACGGATGAAAGTCGGTGAGCATATTTCGTTGTTTAATGGCCAAGGTGGCGAATATCTTTGCGAACTCATTGAAGTAGGAAAAAAATCAGTCGTTGCAATGCCGCTTGAATTTAATGAAAAAGATGTTGAATCACCGCTGAGCATTCACCTAGGCCAAGGGATTTCTCGTGGTGACAAAATGGACTTTACCATTCAAAAGTCTGTTGAATTAGGGATCACTGAAATCACCCCTATTTTCAGTCAACGTTGTGGCGTTAAATTAAGCGCCGAGCGACTTGCAAAAAAACACCAGCAATGGCAAAAAATAGCGATTGCTGCAGCAGAGCAATCTGGTCGTAACCGGATCACCACGATTCATCCACCGATAGACATCAGCCAATGGCTTGCACAAAGCAGTGATGAAATTAAGCTTACCCTACATCCTCGTGCAGATCACAGTATTAAAACAATCAAAGTACCTAGCGCTGGCGTGCGATTTTTAGTTGGTCCTGAAGGTGGCTTCACTGATGATGAAATTGCCCAGACCAAACAACAAAATTTTGTTGATATCCGTATCGGCCCACGCGTGCTGCGCACTGAAACTGCCGCTTTGACAGTCTTAAGTGCACTACAGCTACAATTTGGCGATTTAGCTAATTGAAATTAGCAAAACCACCCTCATATCAATAGCAACAGATTCAGTAAGGCAACGAACATGGCAATTAAGTTAGGTATAATTTCAGATCCGATCAGCGGATTCAATATCAAAAAAGACACCGGTTTTGCAATGATGATGCAAGCCCAAAGCCGTGGCTATGAAATTTACTACATGGAAATGAATGATCTTTCATTGCGTAAAGGCAAAGCGTATGCCACAGCCGCAAAAGCAACCGTGTTCGACGATACAAACCATTGGTATGAGCTGGAAGAAAAAGCCAGTATCGCACTTGCTGATTTAGATGTTATTTTAATGCGTAAAGATCCACCGTTTGATACTGAGTACATTTACGCAACCTATATTTTAGAACGCGCCGAACTTGAAGGCACGCTTATTATTAATAAGCCACAAAGCCTGCGTGATGCGAACGAAAAGTTATTCACCGCATGGTTTAGTGAGCATACACCTGACACTTTAGTAACCCGTTGTAAGCACCAGATCCGCGCATTTTTGGCTGAACATAAAGACATCATTCTAAAACCTTTAGATGGTATGGGTGGCGCCTCTATTTTCCGTGTGACTGAAAATGATGCCAACATTGGGGTTATTTGCGAAACACTCACCGAACACGGTAGCCGTTTTGCCATGGCACAAAACTATATCCCAGAGATCAAACAAGGTGATAAACGCGTATTGGTGGTCGATGGCGAAGTGATCCCATATTGCCTAGCCCGCATTCCACAAAATGGTGAAACACGTGGTAATTTAGCTGTTGGCGGTCGTGGTGAAGCACGCCCAATCAGTGATTCAGATCGTAGAATTGCCGAAGCCGTTGCACCAACATTAAAAGCGAAAGGGCTTATTTTTGTAGGTCTTGATATCATTGGTGATAAGCTAACAGAAATTAATGTTACAGCGCCTACCTGCGTAAAAGAAATCGAAGCTGCCTATGATATTTCAATTACTGGGCGCTTATTTGATGCCATAGAAAGAAAACTGAGCCATACTTAAATTTACTAACAATAAAGGGGTATCGTTATGCAATCATTAGAAAATCATTTTTTAATCGCAATGCCATCAATGCAAGACCCTTTTTTTAAACGTGCTGTCGCGTATATTTGTGAGCACAATGAAGACGGGGCTATGGGGCTGGTGATCAACCAGCCGATCAATATTACTGTCGGCGACTTGCTCGACAAAATAGAGATTGATAACGACAAATCCACCCACGCAGCAAGTGTTGCAGTATTTGCTGGAGGACCTGTAAAAACCGATCGTGGTTTTGTACTGCATTCTCCAAAAGCAGGTTATAGCGCAAGCCAAGAACTTAGCAGCGAAATCATGATAACCACATCCAAAGATGTGTTAGCAAGTTTAACCACAGCCCAAGCACCAGAACAGTTTATTATTACACTGGGCTATGCGGGTTGGGAGCAAGGCCAGCTCGAACAAGAGCTACTCGAAAATTCATGGCTAATTATAAAAGCCGATCCTGAGATTATTTTTAACACACCGATAGAGCAACGCTGGGAAAAAGCAGTCGCGACGCTCGGTTTTGATATTAGCCAATTAAGTTCGGAAGCTGGCCACGCATAAGCGTGGTCAACCACAATTTTAAAGCACAGAGATAGCATGACTAAAAAACAACTAAAGCCCAAAGGTGAACGCACCGTGATGGGCTTTGATTTTGGCACCACCAGCATTGGTGTTGCTATCGGCCAAGAACTAACAGGAACCGCATCGAGCCTAAGCGCTATCAAAGCCAAAGATGGTATTCCAAATTGGGATTTTATTAAAAAGCATGTCGATGAGTGGCAACCTGATTTACTGGTGGTTGGATTACCGCTTAATATGGATGGCACAAATCAAGAAGTCACCTTTAAAGCTAAAAAGTTTGCCAACCGCTTACATAATCACTATGGACTGCCTGTAGAGACCCAAGACGAACGTTTAACCACAGCAGATGCAAAAGCACGATTATTTGAGCAAGGCGGTTACCGTAGCTTAGGTAAAGGAAATGTGGATAATATGTCGGCTGTTATTATTTTGGAAAGCTTCTTTGAACAAGCTTACGGCTAACTAACGAGTTAACAATCCGTTTAACTAAAATTCTACACGCATTTACTTTTTATTATGCTACAAGGTGAATATTACTGACTAATACTCACCTTTTAGGTAATGCAATATCAATAAGTTAATTATTTACCCTACTGATTTTTAGGGTCCAACCCATCAATGGTTGCGCCTTGTAAAAAACCAGCCCCTTGCTGTTCATTATTTCGAAGCTTAATCATCAAACGTAAATCGTTAGGTGAGTCAGCGTGATGCAAAGCATCTGCATAGTTGATACGTTGCTGTTTATAGAGCTCAAATAACGCTTGATCAAAGGTTTGCATACCCATATCTTTCGCTTTAGCCATGGCTTCTTTAATGCCGCCAATGTCGCCTTTTTTGATAAGCTCGCCGATAATCGGGGTATTTAATAAAATTTCGATAGCAGCTACTCGACCATTGCCATCAGCTGTAGGCACTAGTTGTTGTGCTATGATAGCTCGTAAGTTTAAGGATAGATCATATTTTAGCTTATCGTGCTTTTCTTTAGGCACTAAATGCATAATACGGTCAATTGCTTGGTTAGCGTTATTGGCATGTAATGTAGCAACACATAAATGACCGGTTTCAGCAAAACTAAGTGCGTATTCCATGGTCTCTTGCGAGCGTATTTCACCAATTAAAATGACATCGGGGGCTTGGCGTAATGAGCTTTTTAACGCCGCCTCAAAACTTTCCGTATCTAAGCCAACTTCACGCTGAGTAATAATACTTTTGCGATGTTCATGGACAAACTCAATCGGGTCTTCAATGGTCAAGATATGCCCACGTTGATTACGATTACGGTAACCTAATAATGCAGCCAACGACGTTGATTTACCGGTGCCAGTACCACCGACAAACAGCACTAAACCACGTTTAGCCATGATAACATCAGTCAATGTCGACGGTAGACCAAGCTCAGCAACATCAGGAATTTGCGTAACAATACGGCGAATAACCATACCCGCGCAATCTCGTTGCCAAAATGCCGAGATCCTAAAGCGCCCTTCATCGGTAGCTATGGCAAAGTTGCACTCTTTAGTATTATGAAACTCTGCTTTTTGTTTTTCACTCATCGCTGATTCAACTAATTGCAGCGACTCTTCGTCTGATATTTTTTCGTCGCCAAGTGCAATTAGCTCGCCATTAATCTTTGCGCTGACTGGCAATTGGCTCGATACGAATAAATCCGAACCTTGCTTTTCAATCATCAAATGTAAAAAGTAATCAAGAGAATGTGTCATTACTGCTCCTTACTCGGGCCTAGCCGCCGAAATTATTTTTATCTTGTGCTTTAGCACGCGCTTCAGTATTGGTAACAACACCGTGATTCACTAAATTGATTAAACACTGATCCATGGTTTGCATACCATGCGATGCGCCAGTTTGAATCGACGAATACATTTGCGCAATTTTATCTTCGCGGATAAGGTTACGGATCGCAGGCACTGCAATCATGATTTCATGTGCTGCGACTCGCCCGCCACCAATTTTTTTCAACAGGGTTTGTGAAATAACTGCGCGTAATGACTCTGAAAGCATTGAGCGGATCATACTTTTTTCTTCACCAGGAAACACATCGATAATACGGTCAATGGTTTTCGGGGCTGACGTAGTATGCAATGTACCAAATACTAAATGGCCGGTTTCAGCAGCAGTCATGGCAAGGCGAATAGTTTCTAAATCACGTAGCTCACCAACCAAAATCACGTCTGGATCTTCACGTAAAGCACTGCGCAGTGCATTAGAAAAACTATGCGTATCGCGATGCACTTCACGTTGATTAATTAACGATAGTTTATTGTCGTGCACAAACTCGATGGGATCTTCGATGGTTAAAATATGATGATGCTTGTGTTGATTTATATGATCCACCATCGCAGCCAAGGTGGTCGACTTACCAGAGCCTGTAGGTCCTGTTACCAACACTAAACCACGCGGCGTATCTGAGATTGTTTTAAATATATCTGGCGCACCTAAATCATCAAGCGTCAGCACTTCACTGGGAATGGTACGAAATACAGCTGCGGGGCCTCGATTTGAGTTGAAGGCATTAACACGAAAACGTGCTAAGTTTGGCACTTCAAACGAAAAATCCACTTCAAGGTTTTGTTCATAGTCCTTGCGTTGATTATCGTTCATAATATCGTAAACTAGGCTGTTAACATCTTTGTTTTCCAGCGCTGGTATATTAATACGTCGCACATCACCATCAACACGGATCATTGGCGCAACCCCTGATGATAAGTGTAAATCTGATGCTTTGTGCTGCACACTAAAGGCCAATAATTCGGTAATATCCATTTATGACTCCACAACTAACTGATAATTATATGGTTACAATAGCAGAACGACTTAAGTCCGCCTATGCTAGAATTGCCCTAGCGGCAAAAAAACATCATCGTAATGAACACGATGTCTGCTTGTTGGCAGTATCAAAAACCAAACCTGCTGATTTCATTCTAGCGGCTTATCAACAAGGTCACCGAGAATTTGGTGAATCATACGTTCAAGAAGCTGTTGATAAAATAACCCAATTAGCAAATTATAGCGATATTGTTTGGCATTTCATTGGCCCTATTCAATCAAATAAAACCGCCCTTGTTGCCAGCCACTTTGATTGGGTGCAAAGTATTGAACGTGAAAAAATAGCGCAACGTTTAAACGATCAAAGGCCCGCAGATAAAGCCCCTTTAAAAGTACTGATCCAAGTAAATATCAGCTTAGAGGACTCAAAATCAGGCTGCCACCCCGATAAACTTGCAAGCCTCGCTGAATTTATTCACCATTGCCCGCATTTAGAATTGCGTGGTGTCATGGCAATCCCAGCAAAAACTGACGATCCACAGCAACAAATACAATATTTTGAGCAATTACGTGCTTGCTTTGATAGACTTAAAGCCCAATATCCTCAAATAGACACCCTGTCGATGGGGATGAGTGGTGATGTCGAAGCTGCGATTGCAGCAGGCTCAACCATGGTACGCATCGGCACGGATATTTTTGGCCAACGAAGCTAAGGTGATAACTAAGATATGTCAGATAAAACAATTGCATTCATAGGCACAGGTAATATGAGCTACGCCATTATTGGCGGCATGGTAAAAAAAGGATTTGCTGCATCGAGTATTATTGCAACAAATCGTAACCAAGAAAAACTCGCTAAGGTAGCAGCGGATTTCGGGGTTAAAACCACCGCAGATAACAACGAAGCACTGCGCGATGCCGATGTTATTGTGTTGTCTGTAAAGCCGCAAATGATGGGTGATTTATGTCAATCATTTCAAGATTCGGGTATCGACTTTAGCGATAAGCTATTTATTTCTGTCGCCGCAGGCTTAACGGTTAAGCGGTTACGTGAAATGCTCGGACAAGACGTTAAGATGGTACGTTGTATGCCAAATACCCCGTCTTTATTAGGGCGCGGTGTATCAGGTTTATTTGGTGCCGGCGAAACCGAGCAAGAACATACTTTTGTGCAACAAGTATTTGAATGTACAGGTATTGCGGTATGGGTTGAGCAAGAGTCACAAATTAACGATGTTATTGCTGTTACGGGGTCATCACCGGCTTACTTTTTCTTATTTATGGAAGCCATAGAAGAAAAAGCCAAAGCACTTGGCTTTAGCGATGAAGACGCGCGTCGCTTAGTACAGCAAACAGCATTAGGTGCAGCTGAAATGGCGGTATCACAACCTGATATTAGTATTTCACAATTGCGTGCTAATGTGACATCAAAAGGTGGCACCACGCATGCAGCTGTTGAACATTTAAAAGCACACGGTCTGACTAACACTGTCGCCGATGCAATGGATGCCTGTATTGCTCGCGCGGAACAAATGGAACAAGAACTTTAAAAGCACTTTGCTGCTTTTAGCCCTATTTATGTTTAAGGTTTTTAATTAAGGTACGTTATGAACGCCATGCAATTTTTAATAAGCACACTATTCGATCTATTTTTAATGGTCGTATTAATGCGCTTTTGGCTACAAGCCGCCAAGGCTGATTTTTACAATCCGTTGAGTCAGTTTGTGGTCAAAGCTACTTCATTTGCTGTTAATCCACTGCGTAAAATTATTCCAGGGTTAGGTGGCCTAGACTTAGCTTCGTTATTACTGGCGTTCATTGTCGCTGCTGCAAAAATTACTGCGCTGATATTTTTAGTAGGCGCGACATGGGAAGTTGGATTTGTACTTTTAAATGCGCTAGTAACGGTGATTAAAGAAGGCTTAAACTTACTGTTTTGGGTATTAATTATTCGCGCGTTATTAAGCTGGGTAAGCCAAGGCAACAATCCAGTAGAAGCGGTATTTCAGCAGCTAACTGAACCAATGTTAAGACCTATTCGTAAAGTGTTACCGCCACTGGGCGGCTTAGATCTATCAATTTTAGTGTTAATTATCGCGCTGCAATTTGCCCAGTTTTTGTTTATTGATTTAGTCGGCTAACCTTATCATTAACACAGAGGCCTACTAGGCCTCTTTTTTTAAGAGTCATTTATGAAAAAGCTCGCAAGTATTTTATTCTTTGCATTAGCAGGTATTACCTTTAGTGCCCACAGTGAACAAATGCAAGGCGCACAATACAAAGAACTCGGCCCATGGCAAGTACATTACATTGCATTTCCGTCAACCTTTATTCAACCACAAATAGCCAAAACCTATGGCCTAGAACGTAGTGGTTATAAGGGCATTGTCAATATTTCAATCCTTAAAAAAGATACCGATGCCACAGCGCAAACGGCCATTCTTAAAGGCACTGCTAAAAACCTACTTGGTAATAAGCAAACCTTGGACTTCAAAGAAGTCATCGAAGGCGATGCAATTTATTACCTCGCGCAAGTTGATTTTACTAACGAAGAAATTCTGCGCTTTGAAATTGAAATACAACAAGGTAATCAATTTCAAAAGCTGCAGTTCCAGCAAAAATTTTACGTAGATTAATTCATGAAAAAAACTTTAGTGTTAGCCACTGGCAATCCGGGTAAAGTCAACGAATTAGCGCAGATGCTAAACCCGCTTGAAATAAACGTTGTGCCACAAAGCGATTTTAATGTGCCAGAAGTAGCAGAAACAGGCACCACCTTTGTTGAAAACGCTATTATCAAAGCTCGCCATGCTGCAAAAATAACGGGGCTACCAGCTATTGCTGACGACTCAGGGTTAGAGGTTGATGGCCTTAACGGCGCCCCTGGCGTTTACTCAGCTCGCTATGCCAGAGAAGGCGCTAGCGATCAAGATAATATTGATAAATTATTAAGCGAACTTGCTAACAACCCTAACCGCAGTGCCCGTTTTTGGTGTGTGCTGGTATTAATGCGTCATGCTGATGACCCTACTCCACTGATTTGCAGTGCGAGCTGGGAAGGACAAATTACGCAAAGCCAAGATGGCCAAGGTGGTTTTGGTTACGACCCTATTTTTTATGTGCCAGAACTTGAATGCACCAGTGCGCAATTAACTAAGCAGCAAAAAAATGCAGTAAGCCATCGTGGTCAGGCATTACAACGTTTATTGTCTGAGCTTAAGCTCAAAGGCGGCCTGTGAATTTACCACCATTAAGTTTATATGTGCACGTCCCTTGGTGTGTGCAAAAATGCCCGTATTGTGATTTTAATAGTCACGGTCAAAAAGGTGAGATCCCTGAAAAGGAATATGTGCAGCATTTAATTGATGATTTAAAAACCGATCTGCACTTAGTGCAAGGACGTAAAATTCATTCAATCTTTATCGGTGGTGGCACGCCTAGCTTATTAACCGGTGAGGCCTACGTTAATTTATTAACGGCGGTGGATTCATTAATTGGCCTAAGTGAAAACTGCGAGATCACCTTAGAAGCTAACCCCGGTACGGTTGAAACAGGACGTTTTAAAGACTATGTGGCAGCTGGCATTAATCGTATTTCGATTGGCGTGCAAAGCATGCAAGACGACAAACTCAAAGCGTTGGGGCGTATTCACGGTGCCGATGAAGCCATATATGCCGCAGAGCAAGCTCATGAAGCAGGTTTAAATAGCTTTAATCTTGATTTAATGCACGGCTTACCGGGACAATCTGTTGCTGATGCGCTGAGCGACTTGAAAAAAGTCATCGCCCTTAATCCGCCACATATTTCGTGGTATCAGTTAACGATTGAGGCCAATACCCAATTTGCCTCTAAACCGCCAACGTTACCGGCCGATGACACCTTATGGGATATTCAAGAGCAAGGCCAAGCCTTACTTACTGAGGCAGGTTATCAGCAATATGAAATTTCCGGCTATGCAAAACCAGGTTTTCAATGCCAACATAACTTGAATTATTGGCGCTTTGGCGATTATTTAGGCATTGGTTGTGGTGCCCATGGTAAGGTAACCGATGCTAAAACAGGCATCATTACCCGCACTGAGAAAGTAAAACATCCTCGCGGTTATATGGATTTAGCTAAGCCGTATTTATTTAAACAGTGGCCAGTTGAACAACACGACTTACCGTTTGAATTCTTTATGAATCGCTTACGGTTATTTGAAGCCTGCCCAATTAGTGACTTTACAGCCTTAACTCAGTTACCGCTGCAAAGCCAAGCTGATGCGCTGCAACAAGCCATTGCCAAGGGTTTGCTTAAGCAAACGGATAGTCACTGGCAGGTAAGCCAAAAAGGTCATCGTTTTTTAAATGACCTGCTAGAATTGTTTGTGTAATAACAACCCAAACTTTACTAACAAATACACACTAATAATAATTAATAACCTTCAATGGTTTCTAACAACAAAAGGGAAAACATGCGTAAACTAACCTTTATCGCCGCCGCAGTGAGTATTGCACTGCTAGGTGGTTGCCAGCAAACACCAGAGCAACAAAGCACGCCAACTGTACAAGCACAACCGGTACAAAGCGAAATAGACAAAGCGAATGCGTTCTTCGAAGATACTTTTAACCGTGATGTGATGAGCAGCCCTGTTTATCAAACATACATGGGTATCAAACAAGACTACGACAAATGGGATGACGGTAGCGAAGCGCGCGTACTGAAAGATCATCAACAAACAAAAGATGATTTAGTGGCATTAAACGCTATTAACCGCGAACTCCTAGATGACACCACAAAAGTTAGTTATGACCTTAAAAAGCAAGACCTTGAAAACAGCATTGCTGATTTTAAATGGCGCTATCATAACTACCCAGTGAACCAAATGTTTGGTACTCACTCGATGATCCCGGCCTTTTTAATCAACCAACACCAGATTTCTGATGTTGCCGATGCCAAAGCCTACATCTCGCGTTTGAATGGCGTAACCACGGTTATTGATCAACTGATCACTGATTTAGAAGTACGTGCTGATAAAGGCATTATCGCTCCTAAATTTGTATTCCCACATGTGATTGATTCAAGCAAAAATATCATTCACGGTGCGCCATTTGAACAAGGTGATGATTCCACCTTACTTGCCGACTTTAAACGTAAAGTTGCGAAGCTTGAAATTGCTCAAGCTGATAAAGACGCGTTAATCAGCGATGCTGAGAAAGCCCTTAAAGCGGCTGTAAAACCTTCTTACTCTAAGTTGATTAATTATTTGGCACAGCTTGAAAAACGTGCTGATGATCGTGATGGTGCTTGGAAGTTTCCTGATGGCGAAGCGTTTTACAACAACGCATTAGCGCGCACGACTACCACTGATTTAACGGCTAAAGAGATCCACACCATCGGTTTAGCTGAAGTATCTCGTATTCATGACGAAATGCGCCAAATCAAAGAAAAAGTTGGTTTTAAAGGCGATTTAAAAGCCTTTATGCAGTTTATGAAAACCGATAAGCAATTTTACTTACCTAATACTGAAGCAGGTAAGCAGCAATACCTTGACGAAGCCACGGCACTTATTAACACCATGAAATCACGCTTGGATGAGCTATTCATTGTTAAGCCTAAAGCCGACATGATTGTTAAGCGTGTTGAAGCCTTCCGTGAAAAAGCGGCTGGTAAAGCATTCTACCAACAGCCTGCACCAGATGGTTCACGCCCGGGTGTTTACTACGCTAACCTTTACGACATGGAAGCAATGCCAACGTATCAAATGGAAGCGCTGGCTTATCACGAGGGTATTCCAGGTCACCACATGCAAATTGCAATTTCGCAAGAGCTTGAAGGCGTGCCTAAGTTCCGTAAATTCGGTGGCTACACAGCCTATATCGAAGGTTGGGGCTTGTACTCAGAGTTATTACCAAAAGAAATGGGCATGTATGCAGACCCTTATTCTGACTTTGGCCGTCTATCGATGGAACTATGGCGTGCATGTCGCTTAGTGGTTGATACTGGTATCCACGAAATGAAGTGGACTCGCCAACAGGGTATTGATTACTACGTAAATAACACGCCAAACGCGACGTCTGACGGCGTTAAAATGGTTGAACGCCACATTGTAATGCCTTCGCAAGCAACGGCTTACAAAGTAGGTATGCTGAAGATTCTAGAACTTCGTGAAGCTGCCAAGGTTAAACTAGGTGATAAGTTTGATATCCGTGAATTCCATGATGTGGTACTTAAAAATGGCGCAGTGCCACTAAACGTACTAGAGAACTTTGTTGATGAGTGGGTTGCAAGCAAACTAGCAGCTTAAGCATCCTTACTTTATAACATATACAAAGGCCGTATCTACGGCCTTTTTTATTGCCTGAAAGATAGATAAACACTTGACCAACAAGTGCTTTACGCTAGGATAAAGCACTTGATATACACGTAACGTATAGGATTAACAATGGATACATGTATCAGTCAACTAAACCAACAGATGCAGCAGCATCAGTTGCAAGCCATTGTTGATAGCTTTGCCAGTTTATCTGCAATACAACAAGCCATGCAGTTACAGCACTTATATAGCAGTGCGCAACGCATGAGTGTAAAATATACTTATCTGCAAAATATCGCCACACGCATATTAACTCAACACTCGCTACCAACAGCCATCATCAGTCAGCTAAATAATACCGACCAATTAAGTTTTTTTACCCCTGGTCTAAAGTTCAATCATGGTTTTACACAACAAAACCAACAGCAGCAAAATGTATTGCACCGCTTATTTAGCGAGTGTAGTGAGGCTAAATTACCGTTTAATTATGTACGTTCACTGATGCTATTTGAAAGTAACGAAAACTTGTTGCAAGCTTTAGCGCAAGTTAATGATATCGGGCTGACCCCAGTTGCAAGTTACATTGCAAACAATCCAGCCCAACACAGCTTACCAAAGCATGAATTTTCGGCCTTGCTGGCATTAATGGAAGTTGAGTTTAAACAAAATCAGGGCAATATAAACACTGCCGCATTCTTAAAAGCCTTACTCACGTTATCTCAAACAAGCCCAGACAAGCCACTCAGTGACTATAAAATACTGCTCAGTGGCGCTTACTTACGCTGTAAAACAGAACAAGTTGAGCGCTACCTTGTACAACATAAATAATATTAATCAGATAAATAATATTCAACGCTGGTTACAACTCGCACTTTTTTGATCTGCGGAGTGTTTGAATCGCGGTCGATTATACTAAACTGCCCTTGTCTTGCGGTGCGAATTTTACCTAGTTTTGACTGTGAGTCCTTGGCAAATTTTAATGCCACTTCGCGAGCTTTTTCGGTGGCTTCTTGCACCATTGCTGGTTTTATATCGTTTAGCCCAGAGAACAAATATTCAATGCGGGTTTCATAGTTATCTTGCACAATCGCAATACCTTGTTTGGCTAGCTGGCCCACCTTAGTTAAGGCGTTTTGCACTTTATCAGGCTGCTGCGAATACACGGTAATATTTGCGCGGGCAATATAGCGAAACTGTTGATTATCAGCGCCGTATTCGCGCGCTTGTTTATCAACAATTGATTGCCTACCTTGGCTGATCTCTTGTTCATCAAAGCCATGCAGTTTTAAAAAAGCGATCACTGCGGCATTTTTCTGCTCAACCCGTTCAACTAACTTTTCGAGGTCATTATCTGCATCACTAAATTGTACCGGCCAGATCACTGTATCAGCAGTTACTTCACGCTCTGCTAATCCTTTAACCTCAACCGTGCGTTCCATATTTTTTACATCAAGCGCTGCTGATTTTAAAATCCATCCGCAGCCAAGTATAGCGACACTCAATACAGCTGCGCCAAGCAACTGATAATATCCATTTGGTTTATTCATTTAATGATCCTTTGATAATAATCAATTATATGTGGTTATGATGCTCGAAAAATCAACCTAAACAGGTTACATTGAGCATATACTCAAACCACCTCAAGATGCGAGCGTCGTTAGCAAAAAGATTATATGCATCACCTCGCTAGAAAACAAATAACCCGCAAGGAAAGACCATGAGTGTAAAACGCATTAGTCAGTTTTTCAACCCGACTTCGGTTGCCGTGATTGGTGCATCGAATAACGTTTCCCGAGCAGGATTTGTAGTAATGCGCAACTTATTACAAGGCGGATTTAACGGCCCTATCATGCCAGTAAGCCCGACTAATAGCGCCGTACATGGCGTGTTGGCCTACCCGTCAATTGCGGCGCTACCGAAAATACCGGACCTTGCGGTTATTTGTACGAACAAACACACCCTACTTAATATCATTGCAGAGCTTGGAGAGTTTGGCTGTAAAAATGCGATTGTGATCGCAGCCGGACTCAATCATGAACAAAAAACAGCACTGCAAGAAGCCGCTAAACAAGCCAAAGTATCGTTACTTGGCCCTAATTGTTTGGGTTTGTTGATCCCTCATATTGGCCTCAATGCGAGTTTTTCTCACACTATCGCAAGCCCTGGTAAATTAGCGTTTATTTCACAGTCCGCAGCTGTGTGCTCCACTATTTTAGATTGGGCAAAACACAAAGAAATTGGCTTTTCATACTTTGTCTCTGTGGGTGATTGTTTAGATATCGACTTTGCTGAACTACTCGACTTTTTAGGTCGCGATGCAAAAACGAAGGCTATTTTGCTGTACATCGATAACATTGAGAATATCCGCAGCTTTATTTCAGCTGCTCGTGCCGCTGCGTTTAGTAAACCGGTGATCGCCATTAAAACCGGTAAAACAGCGGCTGGAGCGCTTGCTGCCGAAATTCACACTGGCGGCAAGCAAAGTTCAGATGCGGTGTATGACGCCCTCTTCCAACGCGCAGGTATGTTACGGGTAAATGATTTAACTGAACTGTTTGCTGCTACACAAACACTGGCCATGCATCCTAAATTATTAAAGGTGGAACAACTCACCATTTTAACCAATGGCGGCGGCCCCGGCGTAATGGCCGTTGATAGCTTATTACAAAGTTCTGGTAAGCTGACACAATTGAGTGAAGAAACCCGTGCGGCGCTCAATAAAGTGATCCCACAGTCGGATATGACCTCTAATCCGGTGGACATTTTTGGTGACTCAGTTCCGGCACGCTACCAACAAGCACTGGAAATTTTATTGCATGCTAAGGAAGTAAAAAATCTACTGATCATTCATACGCCATCAGCCCTTGCGCCAAGTGAAGACTATGCATTAATTATCGCTGAAACGTTGAATAAACTACCGAAAATGGCGCGTCCTTATGTGATCACAAATTTTATGGGCGAAGATGCCGCCTATGCCGCCCGTCGCGTATGTAGCAACTACGGCATTCCTACTTATCGCACCCCTGAGGGCGCAGTACGCGCCTTTATGCACTTAGTAAGTTATCGCCGTAATCAAAAACATTTAACCCAAACTCCAGAGTCAAACACAGATGACGCTAAAATCAATAAACACGCAGCAAAAGCGCTCGTGAATGAATTTTTAGCAGAGCAGCAAAGCTATCTATCCACCCATCAAGCCAGCCAAATACTCGCTCACTATGGCGTTGAATGTATTCAAACCGAGGTCGCATACACACCAACAGAAGCAAAAGAACAAGCCATAGAGCTAGGCTTCCCGGTTGCACTGAAACTGATCAGCCCTAGCATTCCATCTAAATCAGAAGTCGGTGGCGTGGTACTTAACTTAAACGATGCACAAGAGGTTGAACAAACCGCCTTTGCCATGCTATTGAGAATAAAAAACACCTACCCTGATGCGATTATTGAAGGCTTTTCACTGCAAAAAATGGCACCTAGAGCTGGCGCCAATGAACTACGTATTGCGATAAAAACAGAACCGAATTTTGGTCCTGTAATACTTCTAGGAGAAGCCGGCACGGGTCTAGAGTTTGCTCAAGCAGCGGTTGCTTTACCACCTTTGAATATGAACTTAGCAAAGTATTTAATTGCTGCGGCGCATGACAAAGGCGTGCTTAAAGAGCGTATTTTGCCTGAGAAAGTTGATAAGTATCGCCTCTGTGCACTACTGACCCGTATTTCTCAGTTAGTTATTGATCAACCCGATATAACTTCGCTTGAGTTAAATCCTATTTTAGCCAGTAATGGCCTGTTTTTGGTGCTTGATGCCACCATGACCCTGAGTCACTACCAAGTACAATCACATCGTAAACGCTTATCTATTCGCCCTTACCCAATTGAGCTGGTTAAACAAGTGACGCTGAAAAATAATACCCTTGCGACACTCAGACCAATAAAGCCAGAAGATGAGCAAGCGCACCAAGAGTTTGATCTATCTCTCAGCAAAGAAGATCGCTACAAACGCTTTTTTGGCGAGCTGCCGCAGTTTAACCACGATCAACTCGCTAAAATGACACAAATTGACTACGATCGTGAAATGGCGTTTATTATCACTCAAGACAACGCCACGCTTGGCGTCTCTCGGGTGTTAATGGACCCTGATAAAGTGCATGCCGAGTTTGCTATAGTAGTACGCTCAAACTGCCAAGGCCTTGGCTTAGGTGGCTTATTAATGCGCGCCGCTATTGAGTATTGTCAAAGCCAAGGCGTACAATTCATTGAGGGTATCACCCTGCCGGAAAATACCGGAATGATTGAATTAGCCCGAAAACTAGGCTTTAAGATCAGCCGCGACTTTGAAGAAGGCAGCATTAATATGGTACTTGCTTTAACTCCCAATAACACACACGGATAATAGCTTGAATAATTTACGTAAACGCACAGCGCTATTTTTTGAAGGTAATGGGGAGTACCGTAAGACGGGTCATTACATCGATATATTTCTAATATCGCTGATAATGATTAATGTCGTTGCGATTGTGCTTGAATCAATTGCGAGTTTAGCTCATCAATATAAGCATGAATTTTTAATGTTAGAGTTAGGCTCAGTAATTATATTTGCGATCGAGTATTTGCTTCGCCTTTGGTCATGCGTAGAACGTGCCGAGTACAAAAGTCTAAACTGTGGTAATTTTCAACGTCGTTTAAAATATTTACTCTCCCCTTTAGCCTTAATTGATCTAGTGGCAATCCTGCCCACGATCTTAATGATGTTTATCACCTTTGATTTACGTTTTTTAAGAGTGCTCAGACTCCTACGTGTTTTTAAGCTCACTCGTTACTCACGAGCAATGCAGCTACTTTTACAATCATTTCGTGATGAAAGCAGTTCGCTTTTGGCCGCATTCTTTATAATGGCAGTGGTGCTAATTTTAGCTTCCTGCGGAATTTATTTAATTGAACACGATATACAACCGGATAAATTTGGCTCCATTCCTGCGGCAATGTGGTGGGCAATGGCAACGCTGACCACTGTAGGTTATGGTGACGTTGTGCCAGTAACACCGCTAGGGCGTTTTTTTGGCGGCGTGATCACGTTACTGAGTATGGGAATGGTAGCAATACCCACCGGCTTATTAGCTTCGAGTTTCTCTGAACAGCTACGTAAGCGTAGGATCATGTTTAGTGATGCGGTGCATGAATGTCTGCATGATGGCGAGCTAGATGGCAAACTAGATGATGCGCAACTGGAGCATCTAGAGAATTTGCGCTGTAAGCTTGGTTTAAGTAAGCAAGAAGCAAACAAAGCAATTAAGTCTCAACTTAGTGCACGCACTAAAAACCTTTATTGTCGTCACTGCGGTGAACGCCAAGACTAGATATAGCTTCTAGTTAAAATTTCAACTGTTTAGGGCATCAACACCGCGATTGGTTTAATTGTAGTGTTGAGTCTCAAAAACGTTATGACTCAGCAAATAAAACCCAAGCTATAAAAAAGAAGAAAGCAAAGAAGACCATACCTTTTATATAGCCAGTATTTCGAACTTTAAGCCAAAATTCTCTTTGAGTTTTTTGCTCCGTATGACTGAGCAAATAATCACAATGCGGGCACCTGTTTCCTAAGTACATAATCAAATTACAATTAGGACATCTCGCTGATGGCTTAAATTCGGACATATCCATAATAGTAGGCTTCTCAGGCTTCATAACTTCCTTGATTCATAATAGTTATTTTTTTGCTAAAACAAGTTAAGCTTAAAAATTCAAAAAAGTAACCATTTATAAACTCGGCACTGATATTTTCACCATTTAATAAAACTCTAGCTAGCATTAGTCTTCATTCAACAACGACTGCCAGTCTTTATTTAATAATGCGCTTACATCATCACCTGGGATTGGTTTACTGAATAAATAGCCCTGAAATAAATTACAGCCTAAGTTGCGCAAAAAGGTAAGCTGCTGCTTAGTTTCAACGCCTTCTGCGACGCATTCTTTACCTAAGCTTTTCGCCAATGCAAGCGTTGACTGAATAATCGCTTCATCGTCACTATCTATACCAATATCAGTTACAAAACTGCGATCAATTTTCAGTACATCGATCGGAAAGCGCTTTAAATAAGTGAGTGAAGCATAACCTGTACCAAAGTCATCCATATATAAGCGACAACCTAGTTGCTTCAACTTTGACATGCTATTTAACGCTTGCGGTGAATCATGCATCAGCACTGATTCTGTAATTTCAAACACCACAGAGCTGGCTGATACATCAGCATTAATTAGCGCACTGCGAATTTCATCAACTAAATTTTTATACTCAAAATCCAGTGCAGACAGGTTAATAGACACATACAAGTCAGGCTTTTGTAACTGCCATTGTTTAAGTTCAATCAACGCTCTAGCTAGGGTTTGCAACATAATTTTTGTGATCAAACCAATACTCTCAGCAGCAAGCGCAAACTCTTGTGTTTCATAGCTGTTATTTTCTGGCCAGCGCAGCAATACTTCCAGCCCTTCGGCCTGATGAGTTTTAGCATTAACAATCACTTGGTAATGATTACAAAACGCATGATTTTGATAGGCTTGAGTTAATTGTGATTCTAAATGCAATGAGCGTTGTACATGCTGATTCATTTCTTGTTTGTAAAATTGATAACAACCTTCCAAGCTCTTTTTCGAATGATACAGTGCAATATCAGCCGCTTTAATTAAACTTTTCGCACAGAGTGCATCATCAGGCGAAATCGCCACGCCAATACTTAAACTGACACTAATCGCTTGATTGTTAATAATGATGTTGTCATTCAAGCTAGCCATCAACTTAACGCACAGTAAAACAACTTCTTCGATTTGTTGAATACCCTCGACTAACAGCATAAACTCATCACCACTAAAGCGGGCTACACTGTCTTTCGCCTGTACACGCGATTTGATCCGCAGTGCCACCGCCTTTATTATCTCATCGGCAGCTTCATGCCCTAGTGAGTCATTAAAATACTTAAAGCGTTTGATATTAATATTGAGTAACGCAACTTTTAGGTTTTGGCCTTTAGCCTGTTCAAGTGCATGTTCAACTCGATCATTAAATAAAGTACGATTTGGTAACCCCGTTAAACTGTCGTAATTTGCTAATAAGAATAATTCATTCTCAGCTAACTTTTGGGCATTAATATCAGTCAGAATAACCACATAGCTTTCTAAGCGTTGCTCCGTATCAGCAACCGCACTAATTTTAATAAGCACATGACGCTGCTCGCCATTCGCCAAGCAAACAGTATCTTCTGCAGAAAAGTGCTCGCCAGCTTGCAACTCCTTCATTACACGTAAATAGTTAACTCTTACAGCACGACTTAATCCTAAGTGTAATGAGCAGCTAGAACGATAATCAACAGGAAAGTTAAATGCGCTCTGCAGTGCTTTGTTGGTAGCTAAAATACGTAAACTTTTATCCAGAATAAAGACCCAATCGCGGGTTTGCTCAAATGCTGCGCCAAATAAACGGGCATGTTCTTCAAACACTAATTCACGAGTCATATTAGTGTAAGTTCCAGCCACTTTCTCGGGTGTACTTCCTTGCCAGGCAACCACTTTGCCAAAGTCTTTATACCAGCGCCAATAGCCTAATTTATGGCGTAAACGATAGGTGCAGTTAAAATAGCCTTTTTCGGTGGATAAAAATTCTAACCACTCAATGCGAAAATTTTGTTTATCTTTAGGATGAATTTTTGCTAAATAATCATCTAAATTAACCGATTCAACATCATAACCTAACTCATTTTTAAGCCGTGGTTGATAAATTATTGGACTTGCAGATTGCCAATCCCACACCCCTGAACGGCTCCCTTCCAATGCTAACTTTAAGCGCGCTTCACTTTCTTGGCTTTCTCTGTGGGCTGCTAATAATAATTGCTGAATTCGATTACGACGCATTATCCAAGCTGCTACTAATCCAAAAAATACCAGTGCGTAAAGCACTATAAACTGAGGTGCGCGCCATAGCGGGTATTTAACCACAATATCCAGCACTGCCGGTTGTGTGTAGTCGCCAGTAAGCGGATCTTTAGCCCAAATTTTTAGTTGGTATTTGCCGGGATTAAGTTTTGGAAATAGCACTCGGTTATTATTACGGGTATACGATTTTTGCCCATCAGAGAGCTGATACTCATAAATAATACGTTCCTGATAATTAAATGCCATTGCCGAAAAAGCGACTTCGAGACCGATATCGTCGTGCTCTAAGGTGATTGTTTTTATAGGTTGCTTAAGATCCGTAGATAATTCACGAGACATCAAATCAATGCTGGTTATATTTACGTGATCAATTAAACCATGCCTAGGGTGATTATCATTTGGGTAAAAATAACTAAACCCTTTTAACGTACCATAGACTATTTGGCCAGTTTTTAAACGCGTAAATGCACCACTATTAAACTCGGTAGAGACCAGTCCTTCTGAAGTTGTAAATTGCTGAAAGTGTTTATTTTCTGGATTTAATCGCCATATTCCTTTATGACTACTCATCCAGATCATTCCAGCATCATCTAACACCATATCGTACAATAAGGTGCCGAGCTTATTTTTATCTAAATCTATGGTATACAACAGCTTGTAATTCGATGCATCAAGACCAATTAAGCCAAAATTCGATAACGTGATCCACAGCACATTATTATTATCAACAATATAAGACATTACATTAACGGCTACATTTTCGTGTTGCTGTGGCACTGTATAGATTTTTGTTAAAGCAAATGAGTTTGGATCAACCTGATAAAGCACCCCTGCATTATAAAATAACGGGGAGTCAGGTTTGGTAGATAAAGGCGGTAAGAAACCATAAGCTAAAAACGGTTCAAACTTTTCAAATTCACCACCTAAAGGAGTGATCTTTTGGCTGTCGATATTATAAACAAACATGCCATGATCAGAATGAACATAAAATAATTCACCATTTGGCATCAATACTGAGCCATGTACCCACCCTGTGATCAGGTGTTGCTGGCTTGGGTCGGCTGTTGTCGCTGGAAAAATTTCATAGCTATGCGGATCAAAACTAAAAATCCCGCGATTAGTACGCAGCCACAATTTATCTTTATAGGGAGAAATAGCGTAGATATTAAATTCAGTGGTAAACAAATCAGCTTGATAATCTTTTAAAAACACTTGCCCTTGATTAGTTTTTAAATCAACCGCAGTTAAGCCATTATGGGTTGCTAACCAGAGTTTATCTTCATACTCAGTTATGCCCCAAATTGAAGGGTGCGATAAACCATCACCAGAGAGCATACTGGCATTAACATTTTCAAAATGATAATTATCATAAGGTAAATAAAATGCCCCATCACTTTTAGTAGCTGTCCACATAGCGCCGTTACTATCTTTGACAATATCGATAACACTTGGATCTGCTAGTGAGTATTTACTTTCTTTTACTCTATTATTTTTAGTCAGCTCACCGGTATTCAAATCGAGACTAAATAAACCTTTATCGGTGCCTAAATCAAGCACCCCATGGTCATTTATTATTTTCCAAATATTAAGATCATTCAATATGGTTTTATTTTTAAAAGGCACATCTGGGCGCTCAAACATACTCGGTAAATCACTAATATCAACTTGATATAAACCACGTACGGCCCCCACTAACAGTTGCTCATTTTCGCCTATTGCAAACGACTTTATATAATTTTGATATACATGGTCTGGCTCAGTGCTTAAATGCTCTAATTTTCGGTATTGCCCAGTTGCTATATGATAGACATATGCGCCAGTACTGGCGGCAATAAAGATATAACCTTTGTAATGTAATAAATCGCGGATCACGGTATTACGAGTGCGCTCTGGTAATTCAAAAATAGTCTCAATTTGGCCCGTCGCTAAATCAAGGCGAGCAAAATCCCAACCGCGACCAATCCATAATGACTTATTATCGGTGGCAACCACACTAAATACGGACTGACTTAAAACTTGCTCTTCAGTGGTAGGTTTTGATAAAAATTGTTGGTAACTATCGGTACTTGGATCATAGCGAAATAGCCCTGCAACTAACGACGCAATCCAAATATAACCATCAGGGTCTTGATATATAAGGTCAATAATTGCTTCATCTAGTTCACCATTAGGCCCTGCAATATGTACAACCTGATAGCCATCGTAACGATTTAAGCCCCCTTCCGTCGCTAACCAAAGATAGCCGCTTTTATCTATCAACATGGTACTGACATAGCTTTGTGATAAACCTTCACTTGGCGATAAACGTTTTACTTGCGCCATAGCAACTTGGCTAGCAACAACTGAGGCGGCTAACAAAAAGAATATACTAGCCTTAAACCATTGACCCATTTAAATTTCCACGTAGTTGTTTTAACTAATTATTTTAACTAGCACTGCATAGCTACGATATTTCGTTGCTGATAGACAGTAAAGAGTGTATCCAAAGGTGACGGCAATGTTAACACAAAGTTAAACCCAATTGATTGATAAAAATCAGCTAAATGCGTATAAGCAAATGTATAAACGAGTGAGTTTTGGTTAGATAAGGTATGTATTAGTAGCTGTTTGGCAAGTCCTTGACCACGCCAAGCAGGTGCAACCAGCAAGGTAGACAAAAACAAATAATCACTGCGATTTTGAATTCTGCATGCCGCGACAATAACTAAGTCATGATAAACAACCCACACTTGATCTTGTCTGGTTGCCCGACCTCGGGCTTTATATTGGCTGTAAAACTTATTCACTAAGGGGGTTTTAATTGGCTCTAGGCATTCAAAACGCAATGCCGTCATTAACTTTGCATCGTCGCTAAATATTGTTCAAATTGCTGCTTCAAAAACATCTGCTCTGCCACTGGGCGACTATGAATTGTATTGTATATTTGCTCACGAGTACTCTTACCACGCTTTATTTGATAAGCCCAAAACGATGCCTCGTAATCCAATTGAATTTGATATTTTTGTTCACGAGGTAGTAAGCATAAGTTAAACGACATAAATTACCAGTTATTACTAATCATATTAATGCCCAGAGTATAACAAACATTTGCCTAAAAGAGTCACGGCTAAACTTGCGCTTTTTAGCTTTTAAACGTAGATTGGTGGCGTTTTTAGTCCTAATATGGAAACACTGTGATTAAGTGCTTTTTTTCTCTCATATTGCTCTGTTATTTACTAACGCCACTGAGCACTATAGCAAACACACAACATATGCTATTTAATCGCCCAGCCGATACCCCACAGGCTCGCTATGTTATTGAGCTGATGACCCTTGCATATAAAGAACTTGGCTATGATGTACATATTATTGACTTTAATCACCAAAGCGCTTTATCTGCAGCGAACAATGGCACGCTTGATGGCCAATTAGGGCGAGTGGCCAGTATCAGTCAACAATATCAAAACTTGCATCCGGTTAACTTTGCGCTATTTGAGTTTAACCTTGTGCTATTAAAAAACTGCCAGCAATGTACATTTGAGCAGCTAGACAATATCGCCATTCAAGTTGGTTATCCTGCAGCGCAGAGTTACCTTAACGAACACCCTTTTATTGGTGACATTATTAAGGTGAAAAGCGTCACTGCTCAACTTAATTTACTCACTCAAGGTAAAGTACAAGGTGTAATTTTACTCGACTTTTTATTATCGACTAAACACCCTCAGTTTAATATTAAGCAATTTCAAACTGAAGTACTGGCACCGATAAAAAGCTTTCACTTTTTGCATTCACGCCATAGCGCGTTAATACCTAAACTTGAAGAGCAACTGCATAAACTCAATGAAAATGGCACAATTCGTTTACTCAGGGCTAAACATCATCTTGATTAAAAACCAAAATCCCCCTGCTCAGGTACTGCTGGCTTAGCGCCAAGTGCTTGGCGTTTTTGCAAGTAACGCTTATAACGTTGTTGACACAAACTGATGACTTGCTTTTTTTCTACGTTTGAAAATGAATTCCAACCAAAGCGCTCCTCCCGACTTCGGTAGCAGCCTTTACAATAGCCTCGGTTATTTACCTCGCAAATGTCTTTGCAAGGACTTGGAATTTCAAAAATTTCAATTTGTTGCATAGCAAACATCAGTCAATATACACAACTTTAGTATAGCCCGTTTTTTAAAAATATTTTACATTGGTTATTGGCCGCTTTCGCTACTTTTAAACTCAACTTTACGATGAAATGGCTTAGCGTACATTGCTAACACCAGTGGTTTTAGCTCATCTGGCACACGCGCCAGACGCATCTCAAATGCCTGAGCGTCGGCTTTATCAATCACCGCTTGTTTACAACCGCCCGCAATGTAGTTCCCGGGATGTAAAAAAAACGAATCAATAATTTGCTGATCAATGGTTTTTGCCAGCTGCTCTGGTGATTCACACCCTTCTTCAATTGGTTGCCCAAATGCTAAATGAACATGCCCTTTGGCGGTACTAAAACCTTCAACAATACTGGCAATATCTTCACCCGCTGACTTAACATATTTACCATGATGTTGCTTATGATAAAGCTCTTTGGCTTTGGCTGTTGCGCAAGGTTCATATTGATATGAAATTGATACTGGTACAATTTTTAGCTCGCGTACATATTCAGCAAACTCTTTCTTTTGCTTACGACCATTAAGCTGCAACATTTTAAGTAGCGCAGGATCTGTTTGATCAAAGCCATCTTTAGCACGACCTTCTTTTTGTGCAATCCAAATTGAATCACCGCCAGCAAGCGAATCATAAATATAAGCCGACAACTGCGATAGTGCTCTGAGCATTTCTTTTGGCGCTTTAACTGAGCGCTTAACAATAAAGCTTTTATTTAAACGCATCAGTTCGGTGATATAAGGAATTTGCAGTAAATTATCGCCAATGGCGATACGGACCGTCTTCATTTTATAGCTGAATAAGCCCCAATTAATTAACGCAGGATCAAGTACGATATCGCGATGATTTGAGATAAACAAATACGCTTGCTTTGGATCAAGTTGATCCAAACCAGAAAAAGTCACCTCAGTTGTGGTGCGTTTTACCAGCTGTGCTAAATACTTAGCAACGATTTGTTGAACTTGCTCAACACTGTTGATAGCGCCCCACTTTTTACGTAACTGATACTTTACCAATGCTCTAGACAGCAAAGGTACAGCTGATAAAAAACGCGGTAAGTTATATTTTGCAACTACATCAATAAACGCATTATCATCAATCAAACGTGCAACCGAAGCGGCTACTTCATCATCATTGTAAGGTCTTATATCTGCGTACTTGTCCACTGGCTCACTCATTACTGCATCTTTAAAGTTAAAAAAACGGTGCGCTCATGCGCACCGTTTATATTCTATGGGCGATTATAACTCAGACAACCTAAAATGCGAACTAAGTCATTAATTTGGTCCATTGTTTATATTTTATAACCGCTAAAAATCTATTTAATAACATTCAATTATGCAATGCTCTTACCAGTACTACGGTATTTACTAAGCGCTCCTTTAAGAACTAAACGCACCATTAACAGCGCTAAAATAGTACCACAGAGAAGGGTTAGCCAATGTGGTAGCACTTGATGTTCTTCACCTAATAATGGTGTAACAACAAAGCCAAATTCTGCCACTAAATAATCGGTTAAAAAGCCAAATATTAAAGCAACGCCTATTACACCAACTAAATAAGCAACCACTGCACGTTTACCAAGCTCATTGGCAACCACGCCAAGCGTCGCGACATTAGTGGCAGGACCTGCCAACATAAAGACTAAAACAGCGCCAGGTGCTACGCCACTTAATAACAAACCAGCTGCAATCGGCGTTGATGCGGTCGCGCAGATATACATGGGAATACTAATCACGATCACCACCAGCATAGCCAAAATACCACTGCCCCATTGGCTTAAAAATGACTCTGGCACATAAGTTTGCACTAAAGCTGCAAAGAACAAACCAATCATTAACCACTTCATAGTGTCTGATAGCAATTTGTTACAGCTAAAACTCACTGCCTGTTTCATCTTTTGCCATTGACTAGCTGGTGCTGCACTTGTTGTATCGCAACAGTTAGTCTTCTCTTCGACCACTGCTGATTTTGTTGAGCAGCAACTTGCCTTCTCTTCGACCACTGCTAATTTCGTTGAGCAGCAACTTGCCTTCTCTTCGACCACTGCTGATTTTGTTGAGCAGCAACTTGCCTTCTCTTCAGCCACTGCTGATTTTGTTGAACAACAACTTGTTGTAGCTGCTCGCTTTTGCTCATTATTAACTTCACTAGAGTGATCTGTAGTTTGCGTTTTTTCAGCATCACGCCCCACTAAGACACCTGCGACAATAGCACTACAAATCGCCGCTATTGGACGAATTATTGCCATAAAAGGACCGAGTAGCACATACGATACCGACACCGAATCAACCCCAGTTTCAGGAGTCGATACTAAAAACGCAGTGGTAGCACTTTTTGAAGCGCCTGCACGTCTTAAACCAATTGCAGCGGGTATTACACCGCACGAACACAACGGCATTGGCGCACCAATTAAAGCAGCTTTAACAGTGGTCCAAAAACCTTCTTTACCTAAATGTTTATTTAAAAAATTTGCCGGTAAATACACATTTAATAACCCGGCAATGAGTAAACCAAGCATTAACCAAGGGGCAGATAATAAAAATAACTGCCAAAAATTATTGAGTAAGTCCATCGATGTCCTCCAAAGTGGTTAATATTGAACAGTTATCTGCGGGCTCTTGTCCGCCACAGCACTTATCAGCTAACACGGATAATGATTGATGAAAACGTGTTAATTCAGCAATGCGCTCTGCGACTAAGTCACGCTTTTGTATTGTTAGGTTTTTAACTTCATGGCAAGAATGCTGATGTTTTTTAAATTTAATTTGCAGCAACTCCTTGATCTCTGCCAAGCTAAAGCCAACATTTTTAGCACGTAAAATAAACTTCATTTGCTTTAATGCAGCTTCACCATAATCGCGATAACCGGCCCCGGTTCGACTTGATGGCGTTAACAAATTATGTTTTTCATAGTATCTTAGGGTATCTGTAGAGACACCTAACTGATTAGCAAATTCACCTATTTTCATCTGTGTCTCCAATGAGTGTATTATCAACTGATGCCAAGTATAAACCTTAGAGTACACACCAAGGTCAAGCATTAAAATTATTTTATTTAATAAGGAAAGCGCATGAATATTACCCTTCTCGATACTGCCACATTAGCAGGCACATCACTTGAGCCTTTTCAAACACTTGGCAATTTCACTAGTTATTCACTAACCAGTCCAGCACAAGTATTAGCGCACAGTGCAGGCGCTGATGTATTGATCACCAATAAAGTGGTACTTAATCGCGAAACACTGGCAAAACTTCCTGAATTAAAGCTCATATGTGTAGCCGCAACTGGCACTAACAATGTTGATTTAGTCGCCGCTAAAGAGTTTGGCATTGCCGTTACCAATGTGGCCGGGTATTCAACACCTTCGGTTGTACAACATACCTTTGCACTGATCACAAATTTACTGGGTAATACTCACCGCTACATTGCTGATTGCCAACAAGGGTTATGGCAACAAAGTGAGATGTTCTGCCGCCTTGATTACCGTTTTAATGATATTGGAGGTAAAACTCTGGCAATTATCGGTTATGGTTCGCTTGGTAAAGCTGTTGCGGATGTTGCACGTGCTTTTGGTGCCAATGTAGTTATCAGTGAGCGTAAAAACCAAGTAACTAGAGAGGGCCGAACAGAATTTTACCAAGCAATAAAAACAGCTGATATTATTAGTGTACACTGCCCTTTAACCGATGAAAGTCGTGATCTGATTGGTGCTGCTGAACTTGCTATGATGAAACCCAATGCCATTTTAATTAACACCGCGCGCGGTGGTATCGTTAATGAAGCTGATTTAGCCAACGCACTGAGCAATAACCAAATTGCAGGAGCGGGATTTGACGTATTAAGTAAAGAACCAGCTGCGAAGGATAATCCATTGGCCGCTTATCGTGGTGATAATTTAATACTGACTCCACATATTGCATGGGCCAGTGAAGAGTCAATCATTCGCTTAGTAAAGCAAGTCAGCTTAAATATTAGCGCATTTAGCCAAGGTCAAAGCTTAAATAGACTGGTCTAATCAACTAACTTTTAGTTAGTTACGCTATACAAGGTGGTTAAATGTAATTTACCGCCTTACAAAAAAACCTAATCTATTGATTTTAAATAATATAAAATATTGGCCAGTTCTTTGCTAACTAATAGACAAATTAAAATCAATATTTAGTATCAGGATAAAATAATGAAAAAAGTACTTTTAATTGCCGCGCTTACAGCCCCTCTTCTTACTGGTTGTGTAATTGCAGTATCCGATGGTGAAGCAGAAACGCATTGGGCTGGTAATAGTTCAAGCTGGGAAGAACATCATCAATTTAATCGTGAAAGCATCTCGGGGCTCACTTTAGATACCAGCTATCAAAATGTATTAAATAAATTAAAAACTCCCGACTTTACAGAATTATTAAAAAAAGACGGTGATGTATACCAAGTACTATTTTATGCCACCCATAGTATTCACTCTGACGGAAAAATGACAAAAGATGAATGTACTCCACTGGTCTTTAAAAACGAGAAACTGATTGGTGTGGGTGATAGTATTTATAATTCACTTAGCGCCATTTAGACACAAAACTAAAGCAGTAAAGAGTGGAGCATATTCACTCTTTATTTGCTGTAATAACTGACTTTACTAACTTGCGTCAATAACTCGAGCGATAATTTTATCGCGGCCACTATCTTTAGCTTGATATAAACCTAAATCGGCTTCTTCAAGTAATATATGCTCAGCATAAACTTGACCAAACTCAGTTGTAGCAACCCCAATACTTATCGTAATGTGAGCGGCATTGAGTGATGCTTTATGCGGGATAGCAAGCGCATTAACAGCATCTCTGAGTTTATTAGCAAATTCCAATGCCTCGTACTGGTTGGTGTCGGGTAATACTGCAGCAAATTCTTCACCGCCGTAGCGCGCAACAAAGTCAGTACCTCGCTCACACGCTGCAACTAATGCATGTGCCACACGTTTAAGGCAGTCATCCCCGGCACGGTGGCCATAACAATCGTTATAACGCTTAAAGTGGTCTATATCTATTAATAGCACCGATAACGGTGTACCAGCTCGACGGCTGCGACGCCATTCTCGCGATAAGCTTTCATCTAAATAACGCCGATTAGGTATTTCTGTCAGCCCATCAATTGAGGCGAGCATTTCTAACAAATCATTTTTTTGCTTGATCAATAATTGATTACGCACTCGTGCACGTACTATTGCGGGACTAAATGGCTTAGCAATATAGTCCATTGCGCCTAATTCAAACCCTTTCGCTTCATCATCATGGCTTGTATTAGCTGAAATAAAGATGACTGGAATAGCGTGCGTAGTTGAATTTTCTTTTAACTGAATTAACACCTCATAGCCATTAATGCCGGGCATTACTATATCGAGGATAATTAAGTCAACCGCCGTTGATTTAACAAATGTAAGGGCTTTTTCACCACTTTCAACTAAAAATATTTCGTGATCATTCGCTAATGTTTTTTCCAACACTAATCGATTTAATGGGTCGTCATCAACGATCAGTATTTTGGCTTTCTTCAACATTTACTGAGCCTTGTATTTGAATGTATCTATTTACTTGTACTAATTCGAACTCTAACTGACTCAGGGATATTTGCCCTACGTCTGGTGTCTTACGTAGTCTACTTTCTAATTGCTGAGCGGTAGCACTTAGGCGATTAAAGCCAAGGTTTCCTGACACACCTTTAATACTATGCACTAATCGTTCCAACGCTTTTGTTTGCATCGGCACTTTTAATTGCTGCAGATGGCTTACACACAACTTAGCAAGTTTACCCAACATTACCTGTAGTAAATCATTATGGCCCGAGAATTGTTCTAATGCAAAAGAATGATTATAAAAAACAGCGCCGGTAATTCTCAGCTCATTTATCGCCGCTAATAACGTCGCTGCAACTACTGGTTTTGTTAAATGTTTATTCATACCCACTGCAAGTGAGCGTTGCTCGTCAGCTGCTTCACAATGCGCAGTTAGCGCAAAAATAGGTAATTGCTGTTGATCATAACGTTGTCGCAATAAAGCGGTTGCTTGCAACCCATCGACTTCTGGCATTTGAATATCCATTAAGATCAGATCAGGCATGACTTGTGCAACCAAATCTATCCCTGCCATCGCCGAATTTGCCGTCATTACATTAATATGTGCTTTGCTTAAGATATTACTAACAATATCTAAATTAAGCTGATTATCATCAATAACTAACACTAGTAAGCCCGCAACGTTGAGTTTACTCTCTGCCGCTGTCAGATTTACATCAGGGCGTTTAGATACCGGCTCAACTTGCTGTATTCGTTGCACTAATGCAGAATTTTTCACACTGCACATTTGCATACCTTTAAGAGTTGGCAGCGGAGTATTTGGATCATTTTTAACAACATAAAGCTGCGTGTTATTACTCATCAATGCTGTTTTTATATTGTCTCGCGTTATAACTCTCGGTAGATCAACGTCATTAATGATGATCCGCTGATAATCTGCTAATACAGCGTGGTCTGTTAATTCAGCTAACTCAGAAAATTCTAGCGATTTTAATGGCGCTAATGCGGCAGGTAAATTAATTCCCCGCTCAGAATGAATCACTAAAGTATTGTGCCAGTCGATAGGGTCGATTTGAGCGGCAACATTAAAGGTTATAGTAAAGAAAAACTGACTACCTTGGCCTTTATTACTGACAACTTTAATTTCAGCTCCCATTAATGCCAATTCGTGTTTGACTATAGCGAGCCCTAGACCAACACCTTGATGGGTGCGAGTGAGTGATTCGTCGCCTTGCGTAAATGCGTCAAATAATCGACTCTGATCAGCTTTATCAATACCGATCCCGGTGTCAATCACTTTAAAACACAGGGTTTGTTTTGTTGGCGTCAATTCAACGGCTGTTATTTTCAAAGTGATACTGCCATGTTCAGTAAATTTCACGGCATTGGTGAGTAAATTACCGAGCACTTGCTGTAAGCGAATGTAATCGCCGACTAACTGCGGAGCAATTAGCGGATCAATATCGATATTAAAAGCCAAATCTTTTTGCTGGCAGAGCCCTATTAATACACTCTTGCAGCTGTCAACAAGTGCAACTACAGCAAAATCAACTAAGTCTAATTGCACTTGGTTATTTTCGATTCGCGCAAAATCAAGCATTCGATTAAGCATGGTTAATAAACTTTGCGCAGCATTTTTTGCTTGAACTGCATGCTGTTGCTGCTGCGCTGTTAAGCCTTGCTGAGTTACCATATCAATAAGGCCTGTCACAGCATGCAGTGGCGTGCGTATTTCATGGCTTAAGTTAGCAATAAACCGACTTTTGGCCTCGGTTGCCCGCTCGGCATCTTGTTTGGCCTGAGTCAATGCACTGACATCTTGAATATGAATAACATAATAGTAAGGTGCTTGTTGCTCATCCCATACTAAAGAGACGCTCAGCTGCCACCAGCAATTTAGCTCTTCTTGTCCTAAAGTAAGGTGGTAAACTTTCTTTTTCTCACTCAGCAATAAAGCTAAAAGCGTTGCTATTTCTTGCCACTGTTGCTGTGGAAATAAATCCACTAATAATAAATCCTGCTCAGTTTTATCAATCTTAAAAATCTTTCGCGCAGTTCGATTAAGTTGTAATACGGTCTGTTCAAGTGAAAGTAAAATCACTCCATTAGCAGCATACTCTATGGCGCTGCGAAACTTAGACTCTGACGCTTTTAATGCCAAAAGAGCTTGTTGTTGAGCAGTTATATCCCGGCCAATCCCCATTGAACCTAGTAACTGATTTTGATCGTTATAAAATGGCGCGATGGTTAATTGAAATGTTTGCTGCTGGGTTTCAAGACGTTGCTCAGCTTTAGCTTTGGTTGTTAAAACTTGTTGCTCTAATTCGCTGATCTGACCATTATCATCACTAATATCACATAACTGTAAGCCAACTAACTGCTCTTGCTCAAGACCTATGTATTGTTCATAAGCACGATTGCATCCTAAGAATGAGCCATCAATGTTTTTAAAATAAATAAGATCTGGCACACTATTGAGCATAGTATTCAATAATGCTAAATGGCGTTCTTTAGCCTCATAACTGCGCGCGAGTTCACGGGTCTTTATTTTTACTTGGTCATCAAGTTCACTATTTGCCTGCTGCAATGAGTTTACCAACTGCTGATTTTTGTTAAGCACCCACTTGATTCGGCTAAACCACGGCTGCCAGTTTGCTGGTATATGGTAATTTGAATAATCTTTATAGTGCACCTCATTTTGTTCAAGATACGCCATTAAATATGTCATGGGTTTCACAAAAATACGCTGGCTTAACCATAACAAGGTACTGAACATAATCACTAAAAACATACTCAAAAAAGTAAGTTCAATTAATACATCAGTTACAATCGGTGAGGCTAATTCATCATGCGATGCAAAATAACCCGCATAAATTGGTAGCTGCTTTTGCGCTTGTAAAAGAGTGAGATTACCCTGATTATCTAATTCTGCTAATGGCGCTTTAGCTGAAGGCCAATACTCCGCTAATGGTGTGTCTTCTTCAATATCATAAAGTGAGCTGATAATGACGTGCTGTGCACTATTTAAAAATATATATTCGCCACTGCGTGGTGATATTTTTTTTAGCCATTGCGATACTGCCGATAAGTCATAAATCAAAATAATATAATCTTCACTGCCCTGCTCACGCGCACGCCCTATTGATAAGTAGTTTTCACCAGCCACCTCTACTATCGCACTTGATGTCAGTGAATTGTCAGCCAGTGCTGGGCGCAACTGGCCATCCAATACTTGAGTTAACATTAGGCTATCTTCGTCACGACGACGTTTTATATAAACAAAGCCTTGCTCATTAACATAAGCAACTGCCGATAAGGATTGAATTAACGATAATGCGGTATTAAAAGCAGGTCCCAAGGCGATCACTTGCTGCCATTGAGCTATCGCATTAGGAGTGGTTGAAAACTTACCTTGCCCGACAATTTCACCGCCTCCATCAGGGATTTTTCGGTAATAATAATTCTCTTGCTGATTAATATCTTCAAGCCATTGCGGCTCAAATTGATACGACAAAGGTTGCTCGTATAAAGAGAACAGTGTGTTGATCAAGCCATCAGCACCATTCATAGCATGCTCAACTTGCGCCGCTACATTAGCAAAATCAGCTTCGCGTTTAGCTACGGCGCGATCTAATTTAATATTATATAAGTGTAAACATAATAGAAAAGCCACCAGCAGCGGCACAATAAGTGCCACAGCCAGTGAACGATAGTAATGTTTTAAAGGTAGAAAATTCAATCTACAATCCGATGCTTGGCGCTAAATTTGTCAACAAGGTTAGCGAGCCAAGTGGGACTGCGCAAGTTATAAATTTTCTTCCGCAAACGATGCTAAACGGCTTCTCACCACACCATTTAAGTTAACCGTGGCGCTGCCTTCAAAATCTTTGAAGCGCTCCACAATATAAGTTAAACCAGAAGTAACTGGAGTTAAGTAGTTACTATCTATTTGCGCAAGGTTACCAGAGCAAATTAACTTAGTACCTTCACCACAACGGGTAATAATAGTTTTCAGCTGTGAGGCAGTAAGGTTTTGGCTTTCATCTAAAATGACCACGGCATTTTGAATGCTGCGACCACGCATAAAGTTAACTGATTTAAACTGTATGTTTGCCTTTTCCATAATATAGTTACGGCTTGAAATAGGGTTTTCGTCACCTTTGTGTAATACCTCTAAGGTATCGGTGATCGCAGCTAACCATGGTGCCATTTTTTCCTCTTCGGTACCTGGTAAAAAACCGATCGACTCAGCAATTTCAGGAGTATTTCGGGTGACAATTACCTTATCGTAAATACCTTTTTCAACCACCATTTCCAAAGCACAGGCAAGCGCTAGTAATGTTTTTCCGCATCCTGCAGGACCTGTTAAAATAACTAATTCAATACCGGTATCGAGTAACGCATCCATTGCCATGCCTTGATAAATATTTTTTGGCTTTACTCCCCATGCCGATTGATGCATTAATCGCTCAACACCGATATCTTTGAGCATAATATGCTGCTCATCATAAGATTTGACTCGTGCGGCAAACTGACCGCTGTCATCAAGTAAATATTCATTGCAAAATACATCGGGGATCAAACTTTTTGCCACTTTATGAAACGCATCACGACCATGTTGCTCGGTTTCACATTCGCCCACATGCTGCCAAAAATCGCCAGCAATTTTTTTATAACCACTGGAGAGCAAAGCAATATCATCAATCAGCTGATCAGTACGATAATCTTCAACAAATTTAAGCCCTGCGCCTTTGGCCTTTAAACGCATATTAATATCTTTGGTAACTAACACCACTTTGCTATTAGGATGTTGTTTTTGTAGGTGCACGGCACAATTGATAATACGGTGGTCATTTTCGTTGCCAGGTAAACCTGAGATAGAATCGACAAATAAATGATCATTAACAATAATAAGTGTGCCAGCCGAAGACGCTTTGGCCTTTTTATTACTAGGTAGAGCGACGCCTTTGAGCATTTGTTCTGGTGTGGCATCTTTGAGCACTTCATCCAAACCACGAATGGCCACACGGGCATCACGGCTGACATCATGCTTACGATCTTTTATATGATCCAGTTCCTCTAAAACTGTCATGGGAATTACAACATCATGTTCTTGGAATGATAAATACGCGAGGGGTTCGTGAAGCAATACATTGGTATCTAGCACATACATTTTACTATCAAGGTTCGAAGCTTTTTCCATAGCACTTTCCTTACGTTTTATGATTTTTATGCTATACCCAACTAATCAAGTAAAACGGGTTGAATGTTCACCCTGAAAAACTTAATTGCTTGGTATATTCTAAGTTTAGCTTAGATGTCATAAAAGTCTGTTTTATGACAAACCTTTTTTTGTTTTGAATTAATCCTTATTGCAGCAACTTTAATAGGAATAATTCACAGTTATTAAATTAATTAAAAGTCAGCTGGTTCGCACCTTGCAGTGGTGTTAGCTAACAGGTAACATAGCCGCCTTTTTCTTCATAGACGAGACATACATGAATTTTTCCTTAGGTCAGCGTTGGATCAGTGATACAGAGTCAGATTTAGGATTAGGCACAGTGGTTGCCCTTGAGGGCCGTCAGGTCAGCATTTTATTTCCCGCCAGTGGCGAAAACCGTGTTTACTCAATGTTAGAAGCACCGGTTACCCGCGTGGCATTTAATCCTGGTGATGTGATCAAAAGCGTTGAAGAATGGGAACTTGAAGTCGAGTCAATTGAACCTATCGGTGATTTACTTTGTTATCACGGCACTCGTATTGATAACGGTGAAAAAGCACAATTAAAAGAAACGTTTTTAGATCACTTCATCAAATTAAATAAACCACAAGATCGCTTATTTGCCGGCCAAGTTGACCGCTTTGATCGCTATACATTGCGCTATCAAACATGGCAACACCAGTTTGAACGCCAACAATCACCTATTAAGGGTTTGATTGGCCAGCGCGCAAGCTTAATTCCGCATCAGCTTTATATTGCACAAGAGGTCGGTAAACGATTTGCTCCTCGAGTGTTATTGTCTGATGAAGTAGGCCTTGGTAAAACCATTGAAGCGGGGATGATTTTACATCAACAAATTATCAGTGGTCGCGCAAGCCGAGTGCTCATCGTAGTGCCGGAGAACTTACAGCATCAGTGGTTAGTTGAAATGCTGCGCCGCTTTAATTTACACTTTTCAATTTTTGATGAAGAGCGTTGCGATGAAGCCTTTGCCGACTCACCAAATGTATTCGACACTGAACAGTTAGTACTAACTAGCCTTGAGTTTTTAACCAAGAAAAAACGCTGGTTTGAACAAGCAACAATGGCTGATTGGGATTTACTGATTGTTGATGAAGCGCATCATTTAAGTATTACCAACGGTAAACCAAGCACTGAATATCAACGTATGGCTGAGCTTAGCCAAGATATTCCAGGGCTAATACTATTAACGGCAACACCGGATCAACTTGGTCACCGCAGCCACTTTGCGCGCCTACAGTTACTCGATCCTGATCGCTTTTATGACTACGATGCCTTTGTTGCTGAAGAAAGTAACTATAAGCATGTGGCAGAGGCTGCAAATCAGTTACTGCAACAGCAAGCGCTAGACGACAGCGCCAAAGCCACGCTAATTGAGCTATTAAAAGAAACCGATATCACAACGGTGCTTGAACAAGCACAAAATGGCGACGCAGCTGCCCGTAAAGAAATTTTGGCGATGTTATTAGATCGCCATGGCACAGGCCGTATTTTATTTAGAAATAGCCGTAGCGGCATTGACGGCTACCCTAGTCGCAAACTACACGCCTACCCGATGGCGATGCCGAAACAATATAAAACGGCAATTTCAGTATTGGGCAATATGAGCGGCATTAAAAATGCAGAGCTGAGCGCGCAACGCGCCCTATTCCCTGAAAAAATATTCCAAGAGTTTGAAGGCGAAAGCGCTAGCTGGGGACAATTTGATCCTCGAGTAGAATGGTTGATCGACACCCTAAAAACCCTTAAACGCGAAAAAGTCCTGCTTATTTGTGCTAAAGCCGAAACAGCAATCAGCCTTGAGCAAATCCTGCGTGAACGCGAAGCGATTAAAGCCTCTGTGTTCCACGAAGGGATGACAATTATTGAGCGTGACCGCGCCGCCGCGTTTTTTGCTGACGAGTACGACAACGCACAAATATTGCTGTGCTCTGAGATTGGCTCTGAGGGTCGTAACTTCCAGTTTGCTCATCACTTAGTGTTATTTGATTTACCACTGAACCCTGACTTACTTGAGCAGCGTATTGGTCGCCTCGACCGTATTGGTCAAACTCAAGATATCAACATTCATGTGCCGTACTTTGAAAGCAGCGCACAAGAAGTATTACTGCGTTGGTATAACGAAGGCTTAGATGCCTTTGAAACCACCTCAAGCACCGGACAACTTTTGTATAAAGAGTTTAAAGATGAGCTACTTGAGTTTATTGCCGCCCATAACTGTGATGAAGACGAGCTAGAGCCATTACTAGAGCAAGTAGCCGGTCAAAACGCAGTGCTGCGTAAACAAATGGAAAGCGGCCGTGACCGTTTGCTTGAGTTACACTCATCGGGCCAAGGTGCAGCAGACTCGCTGGTTGTTGATATTGAAAAACTAGACAACCAATTTGAACTACCAAGTTATATGATCAACGTGTTTGATACCTTTGGCGTTAGCCAAGAAGACAAAGGTGAAAATACTATTATCTTAAAGCCAACTGAGCATATGCTAAATCCGTCATTCCCAAGTTTAAAAGACGACGGCATGACAGTCACATTTGACCGTGACACTGCACTTGCACAAGAAGATGTGCATTTCATCAGCTGGGATCACCCTATGGTGCAAGGCACCTTAGACATGATCTGTGATGATGACTTTGGTACTGCGTCAGTCGCATTACTTAAAAACAAAAAATTACCACCAGGTACCTTTTTTGTTGAGCTAATTTACGTAGCAGCAGCCATGGCACCAAAAGCGCTGCAAGTTGGCCGCTTTTTACCGCCGACGCCGATTCGTATTTTGCTAGATAAAGCCAGCAACAACTTAGCTGATAACGTCGGCTTTGATGGCTTTAATCAGCAGCTTTCTGCGGTAGGCCGTCAAACAGCCAGTAAACTAGCTGGCGCATTACAAAGTGCGATTCACCCAATGCTTAAAACCGCCCAAGAAATGGCGCAAACTAAGTTAGAAGTCATTCGCACTGCGGCGCTTGAGCAAATGCAACAATCGCTCAGTGAAGAGCAGGCGCGTTTAGCGGCGCTGAAACAGATCAACCCTAATATCCGTGAAGAAGAACTTACCTTCTACGATAAGCAACGCACAGAGCTGACAAGTTATATCGGCAAAGCACAGTTGCAGTTAGATGCCATTCGCTTAATTGTGGTATCACATTGATTTGGGAGCTGAGCTTTAAGTTATAAGCGGTAAGTTTTAAGTTTAAAAAAGCGCGGTGTATTAAGTTACAGCGCGCTTTTTTATTACATGTTACGCTGAAAACCCACGCCAACAAGATATTGCCTATTCGTTGCAGCGATTTTACATCGCGACAAAGGTTGTTTCGAGGCTGAATTTTATCCCGTATTTACACTTTACATTTGCGCGGGGTAAACCCGCGCCTACAAGATATTACAAATTTGTAGCAGCGATTTTATATCGCGACAGGAGTTGTTTCGCGGCTGAATTTTATCCCGTATTTACATTTTGCATTTACGCGGGGTAAACCACCCACGCCTACGTATTGGTAGCTGCGAGTTTACCTCGCGATAAAGCCCATTATTTACCACTGAGGGCACAGAGGCGCTTCGCGCTACACAGAGAAACCAAAGTAAAAAATCACTTATTTCTTCTCTGTGTTCTCGGTGGTGAATTAATCACTGAACGAACTTTAATCTAATTGCGCGGGGTAAACCCGCGCCTACGAGATATTGCCCATTCGTAGCAGCGATTTCATATCGCGACATGGGTTGTTCCGCAGCTGAGCTTTATAACGTTCTTACATTTTTCATTTGCGCGGGGTAAACCCGCGCCTACGAGATATTGCACATTCGTAGCAGCGATTTTACATCGCGACATGGGTTGTTCCACGGCTGAATTTTATCCCGTATTTACATTTTGCATTTGCGCGGGGTAAACCCGCGCCTACGAGATATTGCCCATTCGTAGCAGCGAGTTTACCTCGCGATAAAGCCCATTATTTACCACTGAGGGCACAAAGGCGCTTCGCGCTACACAGAGAAACCAAAGTAAAAAATCACTTATTTCTTCTCTGTGTTCTCGGTGGTGAATTAATCACTGAACGAACTTTAATCTAATTGCGCAGGGTAAACCCGCGCCTACATCACCAAAATGCTAGACTCATACATAAACACAATCCCAGTATGGATAATCAGCAACATTTTTAACCAAACCAGCTCTTAGTGGATTCGCGATTATATAACGCGCATTTTTAACTAAATCATCTTCATCTCGAATTAAATGATCGTAATACCCTTTTTGCCATAATTTATAAATACCGAATTCACGGCAAGCGGCTGCAGTTCGTCCTTTAAAGCAACGGATTATTTGTGGTAAGGGGCTGTTAATGAGCAACTGAAATTGCCAATGGATATGATTTGGCATAATAATAAACGCATTAGATTTGAGGTATTCTTGTACTTCTAATAATTGCATTTGTTTTATAATGTGACGATTAAAATCCAAGTTTACAAAGTAGTTGCTGCGATTATGTGTAACGAGGGTAATAGCATAAAAGTGATGTGGTAAAGAAACCCGCCCTTTTCTTAGATTTTGTGATTTATACATCTACCAATCCTTGTAGGTAAAGTATAAAAATAGCTCATAGCTTGAATGTTGTTAAATTTTTTGTCGCACATTTGCGCGGGGTAAACCTGCGCCTACGAGATATCACAAAGTCGTAGCAGCGATTTTACATCGCGACAGAAGCAACATAGTTTTATCCAGCATCTAAATTATATATTTGCGCGGGATAAACTAAAACCTACGTCGGCCTGCCTTTATTGCGCTTTCCTAACAAATACGCGTCGCGAAACTTCATAAAATGCTGTTCAAGCTTAGTTGCTGCATCAGACTCCCCTGCCAGTGCTAACACCATAATGGCCACTTCAGCAGTGCCAAGTTGGTGAGCATGCGGGGCAACCCGTAAGCGATAGTCAGACAGTTTTTCAGCGGTGATCGACAGCACGGGTAAATTATCGAGATAAGGGCTTTTGCGGATCATTTTTTTCGCTTCACGCCATGTGCCATCTAAAAAGATAAACAAGGGACGTTTATTAGGCTGGTGTTGTACATCAGTAATAACGCGTGCAGTATCTTCAACATCTGTAGCAGGAAATATCACCATAGGTTGATATTGCGGGTCATTTAATAAGGCTAATAGTTTATCGTCAGGATCAGTCCTGTCCCAACGAAAAGCATGATTATCAGGAATAATTTCAGCAATTAATCGCCCTGTATTAGAGGGTTTAAAACTCTCGTTGTGATACATAAGTAAGCATACCGCCGCCTGACTATCAGCCTGCTCCACACCGTCACAAATACAGTAATGCTTCGCGATTAAGCATCGCTCACAGCGATCCATTTTACCGCCACGAGCATTAAACTCACGGCGAGATTCACTAATTTGCTGGGCACGCAAAGTAAGTACTGAATTAGAAGAGCGTTTATTCACGTGGTTTATTACCTAAAATAGTACCTAAATTTGTTCGGCGGATATTATAACACATTTGCGCAGGGTAAACCCACGCCTACGTATTGGTAGCAGCGAGTTTACCTCGCGATAAAGCCCATTATTTACCACTGAGGGCACAAAGGCGCTTCGCGCTACACAGAGAAACCAAAGTAAAAATCACTTATTTCTTCTCGGTGGTCAATTAATCACTGAAAGAACTTTAATCTAATTGCGCGGGGTAAACCCGCGCCTACAAGGTATTACGTATTACACACCCGCGCCTATAAAACAAAAAACCCAAGCCGTGGCTTGGGTTTTTAAACAATTAACTAAAAGAACTTACTTCTTCTTTTTAACTGCTTTTTTGTTTGGTAAATCAGTGATTGAACCTTCAAATATTTCAGCTGCAAGACCGATTGATTCGTTCAATGTTGGATGAGCATGAATAGTTAATGCTAAATCTTCACCGTCAGCGCCCATTTCGATACCTAGACCGATTTCGCCCAGCATTTCACCTGCGTTAATACCAATCATAGCACCACCGATAATACGGCCACTTTCTTTATCAAAGATCAGTTTAGTAGAACCTTCAGTACGAGAAGATGCAATTGCACGACCTGATGCAGCCCATGGGAATACAGCTGTTTCAATGCTTAAGCCTTGCTCTTTTGCTTCTTTCTCAGTTACGCCAACCCAAGCGATTTCTGGATCAGTATAGGCAATTGAAGGAATACATTTCGGATCAAAGTAATGTTTTTGACCTGAGATAACTTCAGCAGCAACGTGACCTTCATGAACCGCTTTGTGCGCAAGCATAGGTTGGCCAACTAAGTCACCAATCGCGAAGATGTGGTCAACGTTAGTTTTAAGTTGCTTATCAACATTAATGAAGCCACGCTCATCAACATTAACACCCGCTTTGTCAGCATCTAATAAGTTACCGTTTGGTGTACGACCAACAGCAACTAATACTTTGTCATAACGTACTGGTTCAGCTGGTGCGTTTTTACCTTCAAATGTAACGTATAAGCCGTCATCTTTCGCTTCTACGCCAACAACTTTAGTTGATAGCATAACGTTAAATTTATCACTTACGTATTTTTGGTAAATCTTGATGATGTCTTTATCAGCAGCTGGTACTAGTTGGTCAGCAAATTCAACTACGTCGATTGCAGAACCTAGTGCGCGATACACAGTACCCATTTCAAGACCAATAATACCACCACCTAATACTAATAGCTTTTCAGGGATGTCTTTAAGTTCTAGTGCACCGGTTGAATCAATTACGCGGTCATCTTCAGGAATGAAAGGTAAGTTTACAGGTTTAGAACCAGCAGCAATGATAGCGTTATCAAAAGTAATTGTTGTTTTACCGTCAGCGCCTTCAACATCAAGCGTGTTGCTACCTGTGAATTTACCGTAACCGTAAACCACTTTAACTTTACGCATTTTAGCCATGCCGTCTAGGCCACCAGTAAGTTGGCTAACAACTGACTCTTTCCACGAACGAATTTTATCTAAATCAATTTGTGGTGCGCCAAAAGTAACACCATGAGATGACATTTCTGCTGCATCATCAATTACTTTAGCTACGTGTAAAAGTGCTTTCGAAGGAATACAACCAACATTAAGACATACACCGCCTAATGTGTCGCGAGATTCTACTACTGTTACTTCTAAGCCCAAGTCAGCAGCACGGAAAGCCGCAGAATAACCACCAGGACCACCGCCTAGTACAACAACTTGAGTTTTTAATTCGTTGCTCATGCTTTTACCTTAATTGTTTGAACGGGACACTGCCCTAAAGTTTAACTGCCATGTTTCTGCAAGGCAGAAAGGGAGAGCAGATCAAAAATTTATGCAAAATATACAAATATTGTATCATTGCAAATGGTAAAAATCCCAGCAAAAAACAACTGGCTGGGATTTGATTCTATTTATTTCGCTACATGCAGCAATTGCTTACATTACTAATTGGCGAATATCGCTCATGTAACTTGCTAAAGTTACAGTAAAGCGTGCCGCTAGTGCACCGTCAATCACCCTATGGTCGTAAGACATAGAAAGTGGAACCATTAGTTTTGGTTCAAACTCTTTGCCATTCCACTTAGGTTTAATTTCTGATTTAGAGACACCTAAAATAGCAACTTCTGGGGCATTTACGATTGGCGTAAAGGCTGTACCGCCAATACCACCAAGGCTTGAAATTGTAAAACAGCCACCTTGCATATCAGACGAGGTAAGTTTACCGTCACGCGCTTTAACAGATACTTCCATTAATTCACGCGATAATTCAATGATGCCTTTCTTATCAACATCTTTAAATACTGGCACAACCAAACCGTTTGGCGTATCAACTGCAACACCGATATTGATGTACTTCTTAAGAATTAAGCTTTCACCGTCGTTAGATAGTGATGAGTTAAATGTAGGGAACTCAGCAAGTGCTTTCGCTGCTGCTTTCATTACAAATACCAGCGGGGTGATTTTAACACCTAGCTTTTTCTTCTCGCTAAGGGCATTTTGCTCTTTACGGAACTCTTCAAGAGTTGTGATATCAGCTTCATCAAACTGCGTAACATGTGGAATTTGCACCCAGTTACGGTGTAAGTTTTTACCCGATAGCTTTTGAATACGAGATAGTTTTTTCTCTTCGATTTCACCAAATTTAGCAAAATCAACTTTTGGCCATGGAATTAAACCAAGCTCACTACCGCCAGCATTGCCAGAAGCTGTCGCTAATTGGCCTGACTCAACTTGCTTAACTAAGTTCTTCACATAGTCTTGCACGTCTTCTTTCACAACGCGATTTTTACGACCTGAGCCTTTTACGTTCGCAAGGTTAATACCAAACTCACGGGCTAAGCGGCGAACAACTGGCGATGCATGAGCATACGCACTATTGTTTTCAAAGCTTTCATTGCTCGCTTTTGCAGGCGCTGCTTGTGGAGCTGGAGCTGATTCTGCTTTCGCTGCTGGTGCAGATTCAGAAGCCGTTTTTTCAGCGGTAGCTGCAGGTGCACTGCCTTGCACTTCAAATACAAAGATAAGTGAACCGGTCGATACTTTATCGCCCGCAGCAACTTTAATCTCTTTAACAGTACCGGCAAATGGTGCTGGTACTTCCATTGCCGCTTTGTCGCCTTCAACGTTTAAGATTGACTGATCTTCAGTAACCTTATCGCCTACTGCAACCATCACTTCAGTGACTTCAACCTCATCACCGCCGATATCAGGCACGTTTACTTCTTTACTGCTTGGCGCTGAACTTTGTGCCGGCGCAGACTCTTGAGCTGGCGCTGTTTCTGCTTTCGCAGCTGCAGGCTCACTACCAGCCACTTCAAAAACAAACACTAAAGAGCCTGTTTTTACTTTATCGCCAGCGGCAACTTTAATTTCTTTAACAGTACCTGCAAACGGCGCTGGTACTTCCATTGCCGCTTTGTCGCCTTCAACGTTTAAGATAGATTGTTCTTCTTCAACAGTGTCGCCAACAGCAACCATGATTTCCGTGACTTCAACTTCATCATCGCCGATATCTGGTACGGTGACTTCTTTAGTTGTTGAACCTGAAGACGCAGCAGGTGCTGCATCTTCAGATTTTGCTGGTTCTGCAGGCGCTTCGCTAGATGCTTGCTCTTCACCTTCAAACAAGAATACTAAAGAACCCGTAGTAACCGTGTCGCCCACGCTTACTTTGATTTCTTTAACAGTACCGGCTTGTGCCGCAGGTACTTCCATTGAGGCTTTATCACCCTCAACAGTTAGTAATGATTGGTCAACGTCAACTTTGTCACCAACGCTCACTAGAATTTCGGTTACTTCGACTTCATCGCCACCGATATCTGGTACTTTAATTTCAATACTCATTGCAAACCTCTTATGCGTACAGTGGATTAAGTTTGTTAGTGTCGATGTTGAACTTTTTAAGTGCTTCAACCACAACTGACTTCTCAACTTCACCACGTTTAGCAAGTTCAGATAACGTCGCAACTACTACGTAGCTGGCGTTAACTTCAAAGTGACGACGAAGGTTTTCACGGCTATCAGAACGACCGTAACCATCGGTACCTAATACTTTGTAGTTGCTGCTTGGAATGAATGAACGCGCTTGTTCTGCGTAGTTTTTCATGTAATCCGTTGCGGCAACAGTCACTGAGTCATTTAATACACTGGTGATGTAGGCAGTCTTCTGTTCGCTTTCAGGGTTAAGCATATTGAAACGCTCAACATCTTGCCCTTCACGAGTTAATTCGTTGAACGACGTTACTGAATACACATCAGATGCAATACCGTAATCATCACTTAAAATCGCGGCTGCTTTACGCACTTCAGTCATGATAGTACCTGAGCTTAATAGCTGTACGTTGGCTTTTTTGCCTGCGTAGCTTTCTAGCTTGTAGATACCTTTACGAATACCTTCTTCAGCACCTTCTGGCATAGCAGGTTGTGCATAGTTTTCGTTCATAAGCGTTAGGTAGTAGTAAATATTTTCTTGATCTTCACCGTACATACGACGAATACCATCTTGAACAATAACCGCTACTTCGTAAGCGTATGTTGGATCGTAAGAGATACAGTTAGGTACTGTGTTAGCAAGAATATGGCTGTGACCATCTTCGTGCTGTAGACCTTCACCGTTTAATGTTGTACGACCAGCAGTAGCACCTAATAAGAAACCACGTGCTTGTTGGTCACCCGCCATCCATGCCATGTCGCCAACACGTTGGAAACCGAACATTGAATAGTAGATATAGAATGGGATCATTGGTAAATCGTTAGTGCTGTATGATGTTGCCGCAGCAACCCACGATGACATTGCACCTAACTCGTTGATACCTTCTTGCAATACTTGACCCGATGTTGCTTCTTTGTAGTAAGAAACGATATCACGGTCTTGCGGCGTATAGTTTTGGCCATGCGGGTTATAAATACCGATTTGACGGAATAAACCTTCCATACCAAAGGTACGCGCTTCATCGGCAATAATTGGTACGATGTTTTTACCAATACCTTTATCTTTCAATAAGATATTAAGTGCACGAACAAAGCCCATAGTGGTAGAGATATCACGCTTTTGCTCTTCAAGTAATGGCTTAAATGCTTCTACTTCTGGCAGTACTAACTTTTCAGTAAAGTTAGGAATACGTTTTGGCGTATAACCTTTAAGTGCATCACGGCGAGCATGTAAGTACTTGTGCTCAGCCGAACCTTCTTCAAGTGTTAAATAAGGAAGTTCTGCAAGTTGCTCTTCAGATACTAAATCATCAAGACCTAAACGTGAACGTAAATGGGCAACGTGTGACATGTCCATTTTTTTCACTTGGTGAGCAATATTCTTACCTTCAGCCGCTTCACCCATGCCGTAACCTTTTACAGTTTTAGCTAGGATAACTGTTGGGCGACCTTTGGTCTCTTCTGCTTTTTTGAATGCAGCGAATAATTTTGATGGCTCATGACCACCACGCTTAAGCGCGAAGATTTCGTCATCTGTCATATCAGCAACAAGTGCTGCTGTTTCAGGGTAACGACCAAAGAAATGCTCACGTACGTACGCGCCATTTTTAGCTTTATAAGTTTGGTAATCACCATCGACTGTTTCGTTCATCAATTGCAATAACTTACCCGTAGTGTCTTTAGCTAGTAGGATATCCCAGCCGCTGCCCCACACTAGCTTGATCACATTCCAGCCAGCGCCTTTGAATAGACCTTCAAGCTCTTGAATGATTTTACCATTACCCATTACTGGGCCATCTAGGCGCTGTAAGTTACAGTTAATTAAGTAACAAAGGTTGTCTAGTTTTTCACGGGCAGCAAAAGAAATAGCGCCACGCGATTCTGGCTCATCCATTTCGCCATCGCCTAAAAACGCGTATACACGTTGGTTTTTAGTGTCTTTTAAGCCACGACCATCTAGGTACTTTAAGAAGCGCGCTTGGTAAATAGACGCGATAGGACCAAGACCCATAGATACCGTAGGGAACTGCCAGAATTCAGGCATTAATTTAGGGTGTGGGTAAGATGGTAAACCTTCGCCATCAACTTCTTGACGGAAGTTATCAAGCTGCGCAGCAGATAAACGACCTTCAACAAATGCACGTGCATAAATACCCGGAGAAATATGACCTTGATAATAAACTAAGTCACCGCCGTCTACATCATTTGGGGCTTTGAAGAAATGGTTAAAACATACTTCATAAAACGCCGCTGATGACTGGTAAGACGCCATATGGCCGCCTAGGTCGAGGTCTTTTTTCGAAGCACGCAATACAATCATGATTGCGTTCCAACGAATAATAGAACGAATACGGCGCTCAAGGTTTACGTCCCCTGGGTAAGCAGGTTCTTGATCTACCGGGATCGTATTAACGTAGTTTGTGTTGATACCTGTTGGCATATCAACACCGTCTAAACGGGCTTGCTCTAATACTTGCTCAAGTAAAAACTGAGCACGTTCAACACCTTCTTCACGCACAACTGATTCAAGAGCTTGTAACCACTCTTGTGTTTCTAGCGCGTCTACGTCAATTTTATTGACTTCAGACATATGGAGGTTTCCTTATGTTTAAAATACGAATGTTCTTAATTAGCACTGTGGTAATCGTGTTGCCATATACAGCACTTGCTTAAATTATTTATCTTTAACTTAGTTTTTTGTTACTTAATTTTGCTTTGTGCGTCTTAAACTACGCTCAATTCGTGAATGCTCTTTACCTGCTTCCAATAACGCTTCTTCAATGAAAGCTAAGTGAGCATTACTGGCAAGTCGCGCCTGCTCTGGATTCCCTTCAATCACTGCATCCATCAATAAACGGCGGTGCTCAGCTAAGCGCGAACTAATATGCGGCTTCTCTAACAATACCGTTAAATTTTGTAAAACATTTTGCTCAAGCAATGCCCGCATACCGCGCACTAAATGCAGTAACACCACATTATGCGAGGCTTCTGCCACACTAAAGTGAAACGCGTTAATTGCTTTGGCTTTTTGTAGTAAATCATCATTAGCTAATGCAATGCATTCAAAGCTTTGCTTAACTTTAGCAAAGTCAGTGCTAGTACCACGAAGCGCAGCATAATAAGCTGCAATCCCTTCGAGAGCATGACGAAACTCTAATAAATCAAACTGTGATTCAGGATGTTTACTGATCAAGTCAAATAACGGATCAGTGAGCCCTTCTTCTAGCTGATTTTTTACAAACGTTCCGCCACCTTGACGTCGCGTTACTAAGCCTTTTGCCTCTAGCTTTTGAATGGCTTCACGTAATGAAGGGCGAGACACTTCAAATTGTTTGGCTAATTCACGCTCTGGCGGCAGTTTCTCACCCGGTGCTAATGAGCCCTCAAGAATCATGTTCTCAAGTTGCTGTAAAATAACATCCGATAGTTTTGCTGCTTTAATCTTTAAAGACATTAATCAACGTCCGCATTGTAGTGGAAATGTAACCTGAAAAATCCAAGTTTGTGCCCAGAGACTAGACCAAAAGGTAAATTGGTCATACCAAATTTGAGCCATACGTTATCAAAAAGCAAGTTTGCTGTCAATTTCGCTGCGACGCACCTTAAAAAACACCCTAACGTATTTTGCACAAAGATCAAACAGTATGAGATAAAGCCAGTGTTTAGGAAGGAATTTTATAAAAAAACACAATGGTCTGACCAGACAATCAAAAACTAGTGGGCGAGTTTTTTTGAACTCGAAGTGTACTATATAATAAATTAAACTGCGCGGGGTAAACCCGCGCCTACGCATTGGTAGCAGCGAGTTTACCTCGCGACTGTTTCTACATTTACATAGACAGCCAATTTCACCACTGAGGGCAGGAGGCGCTACGCGCTACACAGAGAATACAAAAGTAAAGTTAATTACTAACAGGTTTTTCCTCTATTAACTCGGTGCTCTCTGTGGTGAATAAATCACTAAAAGACTTTTGCACAAAGATAAGTGAATGAGCGCAAATGAAAAAAACGCCACAGGCTTCGAGCTGCGAATAGACTCAAACACCTAGCCACTACTTTTATAGTTACTTCTCTAAAGCGCAGCGACTCTTAACCTCTTTGTGAATAAATTTTAATTGCGCGGGTAGCAGCGAGTTTACCTCGCGACAATTACTTCCCTAAAACCTAGCACCTGTTTATTTACGCTAAACCACCAAATAAAGTAAACAAGGCAATCAACACCAAGTAAAACAACACATTTCGTTTTACAAGCTTCATCATACAAGTTGCTTCATACGCGCAACCAAAATGTTGCTGTTCTATTTGCTCTGCGGCAAGCGCGGTATTAGTAACCACTTTACGGTTACTCACTGTAAAATCGAGTGCATAATGCAGCCAGCAACTGGTGCCTTTATTAAAGTTACCTATTACTAGATAACCAAAGCTGGCGATTCTGGCTGGTAACCAATCAAGCCAAAATAATAATGAATGAATAAGTTTAAAACGTTTGGCATACACAACTTTATGGTCGTTCTGCACTAAATCAGCAAAAGTACGTACTAATGCATAAAAGGTCGCGCCAGGTACGCCTAATATTACAAACCAAAAAATAACTGCACAATAAAAACGAAAGTTTACCCAAGCCAACGTTTGTCCAAAGGTTTCACCGCCTTTTTGCTCTTCCGTTTTCTTTTGCCCCATTTGCAGTGCATATAAGGTTGCCGCTTGCTGATCATCACGGGTTAGCGCATTTAAATAGGACTTATATAAAGCACGTTGTTTAGCACAGCCAAAGCAAACCAGCAGCACAGCCACATTAATGGCTAACTGCCATAATACAAAATCAGATAAGGTAAAAATAACCGCCACAAGTAATACCGGCAAACACAACCAAATAATAAATCCCGCAGGCGAATTGAATAGACCTTGCTCGCCAAGCTGTTTTTTTGAACGTGTTAAATAGCCTTGCGCGTAATAGCTTATTTGCCAATAATCAGATCGGGCACCTAAACGCTCTAATATCAGAGCTATTATTATAGAAATTAAGATCATACTTTTCTCTTTCCAAATTGGCGCTAGTTAAAATATAGCAGCAAAATAATGATTCCAATCAAAACTGTCTCCAGGGTCTGTTTTTCGCCCTGATGCAATGTGACAATGGCCAACAATACGCTCGCGAGTGATAGCTGGGTATTTATATATCAATGTCTTAGTTAAGGATTGTAATGCATTATATTGATTTTGGGTATACGCCGTTGTATCTGTACCTTCAAGCTCAATACCAATACTAAAATCATTACACTGACTACGTCCTAAAAACTCAGACTGGCCAGCATGCCAAGCACGTTTACTAAAAGGCACATACTGAACTATTTCACCGCTGCGTTTGATAAAACAATGTGCTGAAACTCTCAACCCCTTTAAATCAGCAAAGCTAGGGTGTGCTTGGCAATCAATACATCCCATAAACAAATCATCCACAAACGGCGTGGCAAACTGCCCTGCTGGCAAGGAAATATTATGAATCACTAATAAAGATATTTCCTCACCTAGTGGGCGCTCATCAAAATGCGTACTTGGTCGCTGGATAGCGGTACTAACAACACCAAAAGAGTTTATTTTCATAGTTTATATTCATAATGGCCTGTAAATAAATGCATAGTCAGATGCTAATAGATTTCCAAGTAGAATAACAGCAAAGCACTTTCATTGTTTTGCGCCGGTAGCAGCGAGTTTACCTCGCGATTGTTTCTACATTTCCATAGACAAACCAATTTCACCACCGAGAAGAGAAAGCCACGGGCTACGGGTAACGAGCTGCGGGCTGTAAGTTCACCTAGAGCTAGTCACTTCCCTAGAACCTAGTTCCTATTTTCCTCTAATGCGCGGCGCCTCTTATCCTCTTTGTGAATAAATTTTAATTGCGCGGGGTAAACCCGCACCTACGCATTGGTAGCAGCGAGTTTACCTCGCGACTGTTTTTACATTTACACAGACACACTATTTCACCACCGAGCCCACCGAGGCGCTTTGCTACACCGAGAAGACAAAAGTAAAGTTAATCACTATTACCTATTGGTTTTTCCTCTGTGAGCTCGATGATCTCTGTGGTGAATAAATCACTAAAAAACTTTTGCACAATGATAAGAACAAATGCCGCGGGCTTCGAGCGACGAGCTTCGAATATGCCCTAGCATCTAGTCACTTCCTAAAACCTAGAACCTCACTCTCTAGAACCTAATCAAACTTATAGCTTCAGCCTTCTCTTTCACTTTCAAACCATGTAAAATTTGTGCAATTTCCTAATTATAATGAGCTTTTATAATGTCTATCCCACACAGCCTTTTAAGCCAATTGGTTAAACTTGCCCTTGATGAAGATTTAAATTACCAAACAGCCGAACAAGGCGACATCACCGCGCAATTAATTCCAGCGGCGCAGCACGCTAATGCCAAAGTGATCACTCGTGAAGATTGCGTGTTTTGCGGTAAAGACATTATCTTAGAAGTATTCAAACAAGTTGATCCGAGTGTAGCAGTTAATGTATTGGTAAATGATGGTGATACAGTTAAAGCTAACGATACCTTATTTACAGCAATAGGTTCTGCCCGCGCTATTTTAACAGCTGAACGTACCGCACTTAATTTTGTTCAAACCTTGTCAGGTACAGCAACCACTACAGCGCATTATGTTAAAGAACTCAGTGGCACCCACACCCAACTACTCGATACCCGTAAAACCATTCCGGGCCTACGTGCATTACAAAAGTACGCGGTCAAATGTGGCGGTGGCGCAAATCATCGCATTGGCTTATTTGATGCGTTTTTAATTAAAGAAAACCACATTGCCGCCTGCGGTGGCATCGATAAAGCCGTAGCGCAAGCAAAACTTAATCATCCAACTAAACCGGTAGAAGTAGAAGTCGAATCACTTATTGAGCTAGATCAAGCCATTATAGCCGGTGCTGATATTATAATGCTGGATAACTTTAGCATTGAGCAAATTCAACAAGCAGTAGTACTGACCGATAAGCGCGCTAAATTAGAAGTTTCGGGTAATATGACCCTAGAAACACTGCGCACCTACTCACAGGCTGGGGTTGATTTTATATCCAGCGGGGCACTTACAAAAAATTTACAGTCAATCGATTTGTCAATGCGTTTTGAGTAATAATCAAACTAAATAACAAATATTATGTTTCCCTAATGCGTTGACAAACTGATTAAAAAAGCATTAAATACGCCGAAAGGCTTACACTGTAACAAAATGTTAATTTTAGTGCTTTATATAATACGAAATAGTGCTAATGTAAGCCTCTAGGATGAATGAATTAACTTTCAACCAATTCTAAAGAACTACTTTCGGGTATTGTTTTACACCGCATGGCTACTTTGATGAAAGCTATGAGTTAAATAAACAACATTGAAACTAAGTAGTGGGTGAAGAAAGTTTTTAAAATTCGATGAAATGCAGTCAAAGCCGCTTTCAATCAGCAGCTTTAGTGCTAAAGTAGTTCTTACAGAGTAATTTTAATAGCTGCTAAAACCTACTCAGCATTATTTAGCTAGGCACTGGGTTAGGTATTAGTAATTTAACGATTTTAAAAAAACCGTAAGATAAAGCAGTTACAATAGCTAACGTGATTACACACTTTACTAACATAATTTATTTAGCTTACAAAAAACACTATCCTTTAGGAGAGGAACATGGAAAAAATGACACAACAAAGTCAAAAGGGTTTTACCCTAATTGAATTAATGATTGTAGTAGCAATCATCGGTATTTTGGCAGCAGTCGCGTTGCCTGCGTATCAAGATTATACAAAGCGTGCACATGTAAGTGAAGGTATGAGCTTGGCTGCAGGTGCTAAAGCGGCTGTAACTGAGACATTTTCTTCTACAGGTACATTCCCAACATCCAACTCAAAAGCAGGAATTGAAGCTGCCAGCAAAATTGTAGGCAATGCTGTTACCTCTGTTACTGTAGGTTCTGCTGGTAAAATTACAGTAGTTTTTGACAATACAAAAGTTGGCTCAGGTACTTTAACCTTAATCCCAAAAGATGAAAGTGGCTCAATTAAATGGGCTTGTTCTGGTACTTTACCTAGTAAATTACGCCCAGCTAATTGCCGTTAAGCAATCACTCGTCACCAACTATTATAAAAAGCCTTGCATTTGCAAGGCTTTTTATAATGTAAATTATAAGATTAAGCCTCACTTATGAAAAAAAACGTACTATTTAGTATCTGTATCCTGTTTTTATCTATGGGGTATGTTTTTTCAAGTTTATTCCATATGAAAAGTATAGAATCTGAAAGTATGGTTTTTAATACAATTATAAATAAAGTCTTTATTTTTGAAGTTACAGCATCATTTTTTATTGTAATTTTAATTCATATAATTATTGCGTTTTTTGTCACGTTCTTAAATAAAAGCTTACCTATAGGTAATAAAAAATCATTTTTAATAACTTGGTTTTGTATAATTACATTTACAATCTCATTAAGCAGTCTTTATTTCCCACTACTAGAAACATCAATAAATGAGAACGTTGCAATCTACACCCTGTTTATAAGCAGCACATTTATCGTATTAATATTTTTTTACGGTATAAACAAGCTGAATAAAACAAAAAAATTAGCTTGCTTATTTATTACGTTAACAATATCCACAATACCTTTTAAAAAAATATATTTAGATAATTCAAATGTCATTCAGGAAAGTAATAAAATAAATGTCTTTTATATAGGAATTGATTCATTACGCCCTGATTACAACTCACACCATTTAACTCCTTTCTTATATAATTGGACTAAGAACTCAATTGAAATTCCAAATACATCCACACCAATTGCCAGAACATTCCCATCATGGACTGGTATTTTAACTGGTATTCACCCAACGAATACAAATATTAGATTTAACTTAACGGATCTGAATCAACTTAATAACCAAGACTTCATAGGTAATATACTTTTAAAAGAAAATTACAAAACAATCTTTGCCCAAGATGAAAGAAGGTTTAGTAACATAGATAAAGATCAAGGTTTCTCTAAAGTAATAGGTCCGCCAGCAAACGCAGCAGAGTTTATTTTATCAAATTTATCTCAACTTCCACAGGTAGCATTGGCAACACAAATACCTGTAATTAATACTATTTTCCCATTTATAAGATCTAATAGAGCTGCTCACAAAACCTATATCCCATCTAACTTTACAAGTGATATTGATTTGAATTTGGATGGTTATAAGAATAAAGGATTGTTTTTAGCAACTCATTTTACATTACCGCACTACCCTTTTAGCTACAATCGACCTGTTTATTTAAGTAATGAAAAATTTGATCCTGATTTTGCGTATCAATATATGTATAAAGCAATGCTAAACTCCGTTGATAAGCAGCTAGCTGAATTACTTGATATATTACAAAAAAAAGGGTTACTTAGAAACGCTATCGTCATATTGCTATCAGACCATGGTGAAAGTTTTGGTTCGGATAATGATGGACCAAAGCCAAAATATGAGTTTGCATCATTTGAAACTAACTCAGCAGGGCATGGAACTAATGTTTTATCACAATCCCAATTCAATGTTTATTTATCAGCTAGATTGTTTGGTAAAGCAAGCAAGTGTGAAGAGCTTTTCAAACCTAACAAAGGTAGTAAGTATTCTCTATTAGATATAACGCCAACCGTTTTAAAGTGTTTAAATATCAGTAATAATCATCAAGATGGGTACGTTATTAATGAGGTAGACAATGAAAGACCTTTATTTCTAGAAAGCTCCATTAACCCTATAGTTTTGTCTAAAAATCGAATTAATAAAATACAGACACTTGCAAATGGAATTAAATTTTATACCATCAATGATAACGGTAAAGTAATAGTAAAACCTGAAATATATGCTGCGGCTTTGAGCTCTAAGCAGAGGAGTATAATGTACAAAGAATTTTCTTTAGCTATCTACCCCGATATAAAAGATGATCTTATATTTGTTGAGCATAAGTTAAATCAATGGCAGCCAGCTTCTATGTATAAAGACAAAGAGATTATACGAAAAATGTTTCTAAAATTGTGTAAAAAATACGAGGCAGATGTTGACAGAGGCCTTATAGAACAATGTTCTAAGCCTGAACAATTCCTCAAAGAAATATATAAGAAGTGGGAGCACTAACGTAGCATGGCTAAAAAAAACGAACAAAATAAAAGCGATACATTTAGCTGGATAGGCGTTAGCGCTCGAGGTAAACGTCTTGAAGGTGAAATGACAGGCATTAGCATTGCTTTAGTCAAAGCCCAATTACGTAAACAAGGCATCACGCCATCAAAAGTTAAACGTAAAGCAAAGCCTTTGTTCGGCGTGCGTATGCAGGCTATTACGCCAAAAGATATTGCTTTAGTTACGCGGCAAATTGCCACTATGTTAATGGCAGGTGTGCCCCTTATTCAATCAATCGAAATGATAGGCACCGGATCAACAAACAAAAGCGTTGCAAAGCTAATGGAAACTATTGGCGATGAAGTAAAAGCCGGCGGTGCTTTATCTGATGCACTGCGTAAACACCCTCGCTATTTTGATGATTTGTATTGTGATTTAGTCGCCTCCGGTGAGCAATCTGGTGCACTGGATAAAATATTCGACCGCGTTGCCCTCTATAAAGAAAAATCAGAAGCACTGAAATCAAAAATTAAAAAAGCTATGTTCTACCCAATTGCTGTTTTGGTAGTAGCTTTAATTGTAACCTCTATCCTGCTTATTTTTGTAGTACCCCAATTTCAAGATATTTTTGCCGGCTTTGGTGCAGAACTCCCTGCGTTTACTTTAATGGTGATAGGTATTTCTGAGTTTATGCAAGAATATTGGTGGATGATGCTCATTGCAGTCGTAGGCTTTGGCTGGGCTTATAAGGAAGCGCTACTAAAAAGTAAAAAACTCAGGGACGCCACCGATCGCGCAATTTTGAAGCTCCCAGTAATTGGTATGATTTTAAATAAAGCTGCGGTGGCGCGTTATGCCCGTACACTTTCGACCACCTTCGCGGCAGGTGTACCACTGGTTGATGCGCTGGACTCTGCTGCAGGCGCTTCAGGTAACGCAGTTTATCGTTATGCTATTTTAGATATCAAAGCTGAAGTAAGCTCGGGTAATCAAATGAACTGGGCGATGCGCAACTCAAAAATATTCCCCGATATGGTGATACAAATGGTCGCTATAGGTGAAGAGTCAGGCTCTTTAGATGGCATGCTAGCAAAAGTCGCCACTATTTATGAGCAAGAAGTGGATGATGCGGTAGATGGTTTATCAAGCCTATTAGAGCCGCTTATTATGGCGGTACTAGGCGTACTGATTGGCGGTTTAATTATTGCCATGTACTTACCTATTTTCCAACTTGGTGCAGTTGTATAAAAGTTGTAAGCTGTAAGTTGTAAGTTGTAAGTTGTAAGTTGTAAGTTGTAAGCTGT